>JAIELM010000383.1 GCA_019752975.1 Undibacterium sp.
TGATGGCAATAAAATCGTCGATATTAGCCAAAGCAACGGCTAAACCTTCCAATACATGACCACGATCACGCGCCTTACGCAGTTCAAATACCGTGCGACGAGTGACTACTTCACGTCGATGCGAGAGGAAACATTCCAGCATTTGCTTCAAATTAAGCAGCTTAGGCTGGCCATTCACCAAGGCGACCATATTCATGCCGAAGGTGTCTTGCAGTTGAGTTTGTTTGTAGAGATTATTTAAAACGACATCTGGGACTTCACCACGTTTTAATTCAATCACGACGCGCATACCGGATTTATCCGACTCATCACGCACGTCAGAAATGCCTTCTAATTTTTTGTCGCGCACGTTTTCTGCAATACGCTCTAACAAGGATTTTTTATTCACTTGGTAAGGCAGTTCATCAACAATAATCGCGATGCGCCCTTCTCTACCATATTCTTCAAAATGCGTTTTTGCACGCATGATCACTCGACCACGCCCAGTGCGATAACCATCGCGCACGCCGGACACGCCATAGATAATTCCAGCCGTAGGAAAATCCGGCGCCGGAATAATTTCAATCAATTCGTCTATCGTGCAATCTTGATTGCGCAACACATGCAATGCGCCAGTGATCACTTCGGTGATATTGTGTGGTGGAATATTGGTCGCCATACCGACCGCAATGCCTGAAGAGCCATTGATGAGCAAGTTAGGAATACGGGTAGGCAGGACCGACGGTTCCTTTTCTTTGCCATCGTAATTGGGAACAAAATCGACCGTCTCTTTATCAATGTCGGCCAAAATTTCATTCGCGATTTTATCCAAGCGGCACTCGGTGTAACGCATCGCAGCAGCATTATCGCCGTCAACAGAGCCGAAGTTTCCCTGGCCATCCACCAAGGTATACCGCAGAGAAAAATCCTGCGCCATCCGCACCAAGGTATCGTAAATGGAAGCATCACCATGCGGGTGATATTTACCCATCACTTCACCGACTACGCGCGCGCACTTAACGAAGGGACGGTTATAAACGTTATTCATCTCGTGCATGGCGAATAAAACACGTCTATGCACGGGTTTTAAACCATCGCGCACATCAGGCAAAGCACGTCCCACAATCACGCTCATAGCGTAATCGAGGTAGCTCTTGCGCATTTCTTCTTCAAGGGAAATCGGGAGTGTTTCTTTGGCGAATTGATCCATTGGCGGGCTGACTTAATAGTGACTTGAGCTTGGTTAAAATAACAAGCCAGCACTGAGCTGGCGTTTGACTAATCATTTTAGCACGGCTACCCAGTGTAAACATCGTTTTTCTCAGCACACATAAACATCGCCAAAGAGCTTCATACAGACTCACAAAAAGCCAGAGTAAAAAATGAGGAGCAAAAACCATCCTTCTGCTGACCTAAGTTGCCTAAAAAAGACATAATTCACCTTTTCTAACAACCAACTTGGCACAAATCAAGGTCAGACCAGTGGGCTTATGTCAAAATTGGCACAAATCAAGGTCAGACCAGTAAGCGAATAACAGAATTAATGTCGCATCGCACAAAAATATTGCTTTTGCAGTGGTATCTCCGTGTTAAGTCATACCCATGTCATCAAGTACCTGATAAAATTCTCCTTTTACATACTGTATTGCATCTTTGCATGTTTTAAAAATAGCAGCCATCTGCAACTATTTTCAACCGAGGAAAAAATATGAAACACCTAGTCAAGCTTGCGATTGCGGCTACTGCGTTAAGCGCTTTATCAGCATCTGCTCAAACCATCACCGACATCAAAGCAAACGCGCCTTACAGTGCCTATGTGCAAGATGCACGCGGCGTTATTGTTCGTGATCCGTTCGGTCTTTGCTGGAGAACTGGCTACTACACCCCCGCTGACGCAGTTCCAGGTTGCGATGCACCATTAGCTCCTCCAGCGCCACCAGCGCCACCTCCTGCGCCACCAGTCGCACCTCCGCCACCACCGCCAGCACCACCTGCGCCACCTGCACCAAAAGTCACTTCAGAAAAAGTTACTTTTGCGGCTGATGCTTTCTTTGATTTTGATAAAGCCATTTTAAAACCAGAAGCCAAAGTCAAATTAGATGACATGGCAACTAAGTTAAAAGACGTGAATTTAGAAGTTATCGTTTCCACTGGCCACACTGACTCAGTCGGCTCTGATGAATACAATCAAAAATTGTCGATTCGTCGCGCCGATGCGGTCAAAGCCTATATCATCAGCACAGGCATAGACGCCAAACGTGTTTTCTCCGAAGGTAAAGGCGAAAAACAACCGGTCGCCGACAACAAATCTAAAGAAGGTCGCGCCAAAAACCGTCGCGTTGAAATCGAAGTGGTTGGTACACGCACAGTAACTAAATAATTTTTAAATTATTTAAACAAAAAACCCGCTTAGGCGGGTTTTTTGCTTTTTACCTCTATGCCCGTCTGTGAAAATAAACATCAAAAGCTCACAGACTCTAAAGCTCTGGCTAAATCATCCCGGCATTCGGCTATCTATATTCTTCAAAATCAAGCTCATCACCAGCGATTCTTCACATTAGGGTAAACTCCATCCATCGACATTCTTTACCAACATCATGAACACAACTAACACCACCAATGTAGATCCACAAGAGATACAGAAATTCTCCGAACTGGCCCATCGCTGGTGGGATGCCAATTCCGAATTTAAGCCATTACACGAAATCAACCCGCTACGCCTAGAATGGATCAATGGCATCGTCCCTTTGGCCGAAAAAAAGGTGATCGACATCGGTTGCGGCGGAGGTATTTTAGCCGAATCGATGGCGAGGAAAAAAGCTATCGTCACAGGCATAGACCTCTCAGAAAAGGCGCTCAAAGTAGCCGACTTGCATGGCTTAGAATCTGGCATACAAGTACGCTACAAAAAAATCGCCGCCGAAGAAATGGCTGAGTGTGAAGCCGGCCTATATGACGTAGTAACCTGCATGGAAATGCTAGAGCACGTACCCAATCCCGCATCGATCGTAAAAGCCTGCGCAAAATTAGTTAAACCAGGTGGTAAAGTCTTTTTCTCGACCATCAACAGAAACCCTAAAGCCTATCTCTTCGCTGTAATCGGCGCGGAATATCTATTACAAATGCTGCCCAAAGGCACGCACGACTATGCCAAATTTATTACCCCCGCCGAACTCTCACAACACATACGCAATGCTGGCTTAGAACTCAACAGCATGAAAGGCTTAAGCTACAATCCGCTCTCAAAAATATACTCCCTCAATCAAGACACTAGCGTCAATTATTTAATCGCCTGCACTCGCCCCCTATGATGACCACTCCTAAAGCCATACTATTCGATTTAGACGGCACCCTCGCTGACACTGCCCCCGATCTCGCCGCCGCTGTCAACCTCATGCGCGCGCAGCGCGGCTTAGACGCTAAACCCATAGAACAACTACGCCAGCACGCCTCTTCAGGCGCGCGCG
>JAIELM010000526.1 GCA_019752975.1 Undibacterium sp.
TCACTAATTCTGCCACTAATTCTGCCACTAAGAGGCTGGCCTTGAATCGCCCAATTTCCCCTTCCACCACCATAACCTGCGGCGCATCGCTAGATAAGCTAAGCTCTAAGGCCGAACAACCGCTGGCTGTACTGAGCGCAATTAAGCCTGTCCGACGAGTCATCTCTTCGATGACAGTCGCATTGACCTGCATACCACCCGCTTGCCACAAGGGCCAATTGACCGCCAGCGTCCGACCATAACGTTCGCCCTTGATCACCTTTTCATTACGATAGTGTGCATAGGCATCCATAAAGGAATTGGCCGCTGCATAATCAGCTTGACCCAGATTACCTAAAGCGCCGGACGTCGATGAAAAAGATACGAAGAAATCAAGCGCAATATCTTTACTGGCCTGATCAAGATTGATCACCCCCTCGACCTTGGCGCGCAAGACTTCATGCACTTGCTGTACGGTCTTATTAATAATCAAACTGTCGCGCAATACACCGGCGCTATGAATGATGCCATCTAGGCTTTCAAATTCTTCCGGTAGACTCTGCACCAATTGCGTCACTGCCGTAGCGTCACCCACATCAAGCGAACGGTATTGCACCACCGCTCCTAAAATTTCGAGCTCGCGAAGACTGACTTTCACCGACTCGCTTATCGGTGATCGTCCTGTCAAAATCAGCTTGGCATGATTCACCTTACTGGCAATATCACGGGCGAAAATTAAGCCTAAACCACCGATACCACCCGTGATCAAATACACTCCGTTATCTTTCAAAAAGCCATGGGCTGGGGCAGCCTCAACAGGAGACGTCAACTCATTCCAAACACCGACCATACGCACGCCGTCGATGTAGCGAATCTGTGCTTCTTGACTATAACGATTCTCAGTAAGTATGGGTAATATGTCTTGTCCAAATTCAATGCTGATCACCTGTCCCGTAATACGCGGATTTTCTAAGTGCGCACTGCGCAACATCCCCCCAAGACCAGCAAAGAGCTGGTTCGTATCGTGGCTTGGTACGATGATTTGAATAAGATGCTGTCCAGGCAGTTTGTTCAAGCTCTGCAAGCATTCCAATAGAACACTAACCGCCGACTCATATGCCAGTGCCAGATGATCACTTCCACCAACAACACGGCAATCAGCAGATGCAAAAAACTCCGTCACCTGCGAGCGCCAAACACCCCGTTGCGCGTGCGTCTCGGCATTACCGCATAAAAATACTAGGTGCTGGGCAAACTCCTTAGCATCCTGTTTTTTCGCAGCTTGAATTTTCCAATCGGGTTGAAACAGCGCAGTGCGAAGCGTCTCTTTGGTAGGTATTTCTGGTGCTATACGTGCACAAAATTCTTTAAAACGTACACAAACCACTCCCGCTTCATCGCATAGATCAATATCAAATTTTTGCACATGATCACTAGCTGCGCTCCCAGCACAATAACGCACCACTGCCCACATGGCATGCTCGCAAGGAGCCAACAATTCAAACGAACTTAGTGCAAAGGGTAATACCAGCTTCATCGAACTGACACCGGTAGTCGCACTTGCTTGCAATAAGAGTGCCGTTTGTAGTGCGGCGTCGAGGATACTGGGATGTAGTTCATAACTTGAAAAGGACGCTTGCACATTCATCGGCAATTTAATCTGCCCTAATGCCTGCCTTGTTCCAACAAACATCGCAGAAATCCCTTGATGGGCTGCTCCATAATGTAAGCCTGCTTGCTCAAACGCGACATAGCACTGCGCCGCATTCAAATGCTCAGTGCATTGCTCACGTAATTCTGGAATATTCAGCTTGACGGTGCTGGGAGAGTCGTTTGACGAATCGTTTGTCGATTCGTTTAGCTTAGGAATTAAATTACCTCGGCTATACACCAAAACTTCATCATCAACCGTATCACTATAAATATCAAAACTAATGCTACCGTCCTGTTCAGGCAATAAGGCAATATGCACTTCCAACACACCATTCGTGTACACCATAGGGCGCGCCCACACTACGTCGGTAACAAGATATGTGCTGACATCACCCAAGAGTTCGCGTGCCGCGCAAAAGACCATTTCCAACTGCGCCACGCCTGGCATAGTGGCGATGCCATGCACGATATGGTCGGTTAGAAAAAACTCTGCTCCAGTAAAGCGGCTCGTAAAGCGCAGCCCAAGCAAATCAGAAGTATTGCGATGTAACAAAGGATGAAGCACAGCATCTTGCTGCGCTATGTCGTTCGCTGGTGCTGGCGTCGATACGATCCAATGCTTTTCTTTCGCAAAAGGATAGGTGGGAAGTGCCAAACGCTTAGGCTTCTCTGCGCCGTATAACAAGGTCCAATCTATCGTATGCCCGATCAGCCATTTGCTGGCGAGATCTGATAATCGCTTATCACGGTACAAGCTCGCCATCGAAGCGTCATCTTGCACTTGGTCGGCAATCGCTGCCAACATTTCCGATGTCACTTGTCCTGTGAACACCTCAATTGAGCTCACATCGCCGCTCAACCACGCACGTAATTTGTTTTGTAAAGATTCGATTGAATCTGCCACAATCGCCAAACGTTCACTCATAGCATAACGTCCAACTTGAAGCGTATAAGCGAGCTCGGTCAAGTTCATCGCTGACAATTCTGAATCAGCCATGACACCTAGTAGTTGCTCTACACGTGCACGCAAGGCCAGTGCAGACTTGGCTGATAACACGATAAGAACAAGGGTTGTCTTGGGTACTGCTGCGGCATCCGTTTTTGCAACATTGTTTGCAACATTGTTTGTAACATTGATCGGTGCGTTATATTCTTCCACTACGATGTGTGAATTCACACCGCCAAACCCAAACGAACTGATACCAGCACGTCGAGGAATCGCTTGCCCATCTTGGCCTAGCAGTGCCGGCCATGTTTGAACCTGATCCACGATATAAAACGGACTGCCTTCCAAGCTAATACGTGGATTTATCTTTTGGTAGTGCACTAGACTGGGCAAAACTTGATGCCGCATGCAGAGTAAGGTTTTGATCAAACCAGCCATGCCCGCTACCGACTCTAGATGTCCAATATTCGCCTTGACGCTGCCAAGACCACAAGTATGATCTTGCAGCACTTCCCCACGCTCTTTGGCAACGCGGGTAAAAGCTTGTTTCAAGCCTTCGATTTCTATGGGATCACCTTTGGGCGTACCCGTTCCATGTGCCTCCACATAGCCTATCGTATTGACCGGTATGTTGGCCTGACTGATGGCTTCGGCAATGACTTTGGATTGTGCATGTGAACCAGGATAGGTCACAGTGCGCGCATGACCGCCATGATTGATCGCGGTGCCGCGCACGACACCGACGATTTTATCCTTATCTTGAATCGCTTGTTTCAGCGGTTTAAGCAAAACAAAAGCAGCACCTTCGCCACGTACATAACCATTTGCACGTTCATCGAAAGTTTTACAACTTCCATCCGGTGATAAC
>JAIELM010000269.1 GCA_019752975.1 Undibacterium sp.
CAAAGACATGCACCTCAAAAAGCAACAAAAAACATCTCGCACTATTTCTTAACTGTATTTAGTTGCTTTTTGAGGTGGCTGTCTTGTGTCGCCGTTGTGTCGCCGGTCTTGTGTCGCCGGTGTCGTCTTACATGACCCCTTTACAAGCCTGCCCCCTTTACAGTAGTTCAAAAGGTTAAAAGTAATATAGATGCCTGACAACAAAAAACATCACTACGTTCCTGTATTTTATCTGAAACTCTTCTCGCCGGACGAGAAGAGTATCAATTTGTTTAACATAAAGAACGAAAAGGCAATTTACCAAGTTCCGTTAAGAAATCAATGTTATCGCGATTATTTTTACGGAAATAGTGGTGACGAGGAGAGAGCTCTTGGACAGATTGAGAGTATTGCTGCAGTATCGATCAAGAGAATGATCGATACTACTAGTATTCCAAAACAGAGTAACTACGACTACGGGAATATTCTTATTTTTTTACATGTTCAATCACTTCGCACTGCATACCAAGCCGATGCAATTAATGAAATGTCAGATAAGTTTTTTAAGTACATACTTTCGCCGCAGATAGAGCAAGAAATACCAGATATCGATTTATCGAAATTTCGAATTGATATAATGAACGCGGGCAATATTGGAGTGTACACTGCGTTAACTTCGTACACAATGTTAATTGACATGGGATGGGTATTAGCCAGAACAGAGGGGGGTGAGTTTATTACTTGCGATACTCCAGTACAATTTCTTAATCCATTTTTGGGTGAATCTAATGGATTGTCGAACGCGGGAATCTCTGCTAAGGGACTCATCATAACCTATCCATTAACTCCTAACTTATCATTAATCCTATTTGATAGAGAGGTGTATCGACTCAATAGAGTAACATCGACCGATCAGATGGCGATTGCATCAAGTGATGACATTGATAAATTGAATGTCCTTCAGGCTGCCAATTGTTACGAAAATTTCTATTATTATAGCGATGATTTCGATGCGCTATCAATTTACAAAAGAGCGAACAAATTTCGTCGAACAGAAAAGTACAGGCAAAGAACCTTCCCTCAAAGTAAAACCGACGCTGAACGTAGAGAGTTGATCGTGACAAGTCAAGTTGGAGTCAACTACCCATTAGATCTTTCGTTTTTAGTGATTAAGAAGGAAGCAAAACGCTGGCTCAAAGAATACCTAAAGCAGAGATTTAGGCCATCAATAGTTGAACGAAATCCGCAACTTTCTTCTATTCACAGAGAGTATAGAGAACTCGAGAAAAGCGGTATCCAATTACCACCCATTTTGGACTTTCTAAAGGAACGTTTGGGTCAATATCAAACCATTTCACCATGGCAAGCAAAGACATCCACCTAAAAAAGCAACAAAAACAAGCAAAGACATCCAACTCAAAAAGCAACAACAAAAGACATCTCGCACCATTTCTTAACTGTATTTAGTTGCATTTTGAGATGGCTGTTTTGTGTCGTTATTCCTATTCACTCTCCAAAAACCGTGCAGGCCTCTCGCGCCTTTCTCAAATTGATATCCAAAAATTTCTCCACCACATCAAAATGTTTCAAAGGTGCTGCATGCCCACCTTCGACGGCGACATGCTGATTGGCATAAGGGAATTTTTTCTCTTTAAGTCTTTGGACCATCTGCTCAGACATTTCAGTCGATGGCCACATTTCATCGGTTTTTGCGGATAAAAACAGCAGCGGTGCTTGTATGTTTTCAACCTTAATCGCGGCTTCGGCCATCGCTGGTTTGTTCTCCATCAAGATGCTAAACGCCGCGCGTAGATCGCGCTTCATTAATGCAGGATAAGCGTCGGGTGTAAATGGTACATAGGTCAGCTCTTTACCTTGGTAGCTCAATGAAGAAGTGTCCATCGTCATGGTGAGTGCGGGGAAAACCGCGCTAGCGGGAACGATAGCAATGACTGCCCCATACTCTTTGTAGAAGCTAGCTAGTGTCAGCGCTAACTCTGCACCTTTAGAGCCACCGATTAAGGCAATACAACGGCCATTGATCAGGGGATCTTTAGTCGCGTTCATCACTGCTTCATGCACAGCCTCCAAAGAAATTCTGTCGAGCTGTGCCGGGCTGTCTTTAGTGCCAAAATAACCTAGTGCAAGAAAAGCATAACCTTGTGCGAGGAACTTTTCTCTTTGCGCCTTCCAAAAATTGCTAGCCCAGGGGTTGCCACCTTCCGAACCACCTAAACCAACAATCAGTGGCTGATTTTTTGTTGTACCGACAAAAAGTTGACTACTGACTTTGCCGTGACGTTCTGGCAACGGTTTAGTTGCAGATTCCGCTAACTCGCCCTTAACAGCACTCGCCACAACAAGGTTTGCTGACATAAACGTCCACAGACAGACGACCAGCTTCATTTTAATTATTCTCATTTTTCTTTCCTTCCCATGCGCTTATCTAATTGCTGCTTCTCCCAATCTTTTCCCATAAAAGCTTTGGTATCAAATAGGTCAATTGCGGAATAAGCCAGCCAAAATCCCCATCCTACCGCCAGACCAAGACCATTGCGCAGACTGCCGCCGTGAATATAGCCAGCCAAGCAAATCAGGGGGACGATAATTAGATAAGCAATCAATTCCACCACAAAACGACGGATGGCACGAATATTTTTCAACTCGGTGATCTCATCCTCACTCAATTGAGTTTCATCCGCCAGCTCAGCAACCCCTAGCTCTTTGATATCAAGCTCAAACACGGCGGCAAGACACTTCAAAGTTTCAATGGTAGCGGGACTTCCTTTTTCCAGACGCTGTATGGTGCGTTGGCTAAGCCCACTAAACTCAGCCAACTGGGCTTGCGTCCAACCACGTTCAAGACGTTTTTCTTTAATTGACATAATTTTTGTGAGATTGTTGATGATCGCCCACTTTAACAAAATTTCTTACTGTAGCGATACGACATGAGGCGACAGCGAGCCGACAATCAAGCGACATTGAGAAAAAACCTAGGAAAAAAATGGAATTAGCGTGAAACACGACCCCAATTCTTAAAGAACAAGCAAAGACATCCACCTCAAAACGCAACAAAAAACATCTCGCACTATTTCTTGACCGTATTTAGTTGCTTTTTAAGGTGGCTGTCTTGTGTCGTTTGCCGTCTTGTGTCGTTTGTTGTGTCGTTTGTGTCGTTTGTGTCGTTTGGTGGCTGTCTTGTGTCGTTTGTGTCGTTCTCTTGTGTCGTTCTGAAAGGCAATCAAGGGAAATTGCATGAACAAATCGGCGATTTTTTTGAGATCGCCGAACAGCATACCTACCATGCTCTTGATGCCGAACCACATAGCAATTGTGAGAAAAATCACGGGCGCATTGAATCCCCCCGTGTCGTGGCGCTGTCAGCGGGGTATCTGGAAGGGGTGGACAAATGGATGGACTTAAAAACCATGGTTATGGTGGAATCGATGCGTGAAATCGGGACAAGC
>JAIELM010000195.1 GCA_019752975.1 Undibacterium sp.
TGCCTATGCATGGCTTCCAGTAACATGCCCTTATCCATTACCTCATCGAGTGCGGTTTGTGCCGGAGCCAACCACTCTAATCTTTCCAACTTTAGACCATATGGCACCGCCAAGCGCTCAAACTCCTCAAGAGTCCACCAAAATCCCATGCAGTGATCTACCGCCACGCCAGGGATGAGACTTTTATCGTGCTGGCTTCGATAAAATAGCCAGCCTTTAATAATTGCCCGCGCTGAGACTATCTTGGTTTGGACTATTTTCTTTGAATACTCATTGGACGACAAAGTCAGTTGCTTCTGCAAAATTTTTTGCATCTTCGCGCCTAAGGTATCGGTCAGATTCGGCCCGATATAATCGAAAACGCTCTCAGACCGCTTATTGCCATCGGCTTGATAAAACAAATAAAATTTGGTCGCCAACTCTAGGTGTGCCAAACCTCCTTGCGCGTACAAGAGATAATCAAACTCCCCTATCGTCTCATACCGGTCATTAAAAACCTGAATTCCATGGCCGTACAATAAGCCTTCATGTTGGAAATAGAATGCCAACAAGCGTTCAGCGTAGTGGCCTATACGCGTGAATTGGTGCAGTTTGAGCATTTCGTGCAAGGCTGTAGGGTGCTCATCTAAAGCATGCAACCATTTATGTAATTTGGGACGATTGGGAATCGCCATCTCACCTATTTGCTGCCACCAAATAGCAGAATTTTTTTCTAGTAAATCCGGTGCTGTTAACATCCATGCTAGCGATCGAACATGTTTATCCTTAAGCTGATGCCATTCAGAGTGAAATTCATTTTGAAAAGTTTTCATGAACTATCTCGTTTAAATGATGATCTTCGCAAAATTGCACCCACTTGCACCTATTTGCACTACTTTGCGTTGTTAGCCTAAGCCAACAATTGCTTAAGCGCACAGATGTCTGTCCAAGTATCACGCTTATGTTGTGGATAATCAAGTAAAAATGAAAGTGTGTGTGTCACTACCACAGGGATGCCGTGATAATAAAGACGGGGAGCTAATCGCATTTCCGTACTCGTCATCGTCTCTACGGACAGTAAAGCACTAGCGATTTGAGCGCCGAAAATAAATAATACTTTAGGCTTGAGCTGTGAAATCTCATGTCGTAGTTGATCCAGATGAGCAATACCAGTATTGACATCCATTTCAGAAGACACGCTGAATGCCGTCACGATTTGACTACCAACACTTTGCTGTAGCGTGGCAAGAATTTTTGAAGATAAGGTATTGACCTGCATTTCCAGTGGCGTAGAGCGTTCACTGACTGCAGCGTTCACAAAGAGCACGCTGCAGATCGAATCCGCCTTGGTGCGAATTGAAGCATCCGGACTCAGCTCCTCCACCCGTGACGAACGCAATATCCATCGCTCACCTATACCTAAGTTTTGCAAGTAGTAGTCACGTTGCTCATTTGTAGATGGGCTCATCTTGGATCCAATTCCCTATTCACAGTAGCTCATTCAACCGCTAGACGCATCACAATGGCATCCTCGCGGGTCAGATTTGCCGCGGGATAATATGCCTTACGCCGCCCAATTTCGATAAAACCAAAGCACTGATACACCGCGATGGCACGTAAATTACTGACCCTCACTTCTAACAGAATCGAAGTAAATTGTTTTTCCTTGGCATAGCCCAGCATTCTTTCCAACATGATGCGGGCATAACCCTGATTCTGCCTCTTTTTATCGACTGCAAAAGTCAATAACTGTAGTTCATCAAGCACCGGCATCAAGACAAAATAAGCAATCAATTCACCATCCAAAGTCCTTATACCGCTAGCCTCATGCTTACCATAGAATGAATCTAAAAAATTCCCACGAGTCCACGGATGCGAATACACCGCTTCTTCTATTGCTAAAATGTCGGTTAGGTCTGCGATCCCTAATGCACAGAAATTATATTCCGAGAAATGATCAGTTAAGGCTAATCCGTGAATCGTCATTTAACACTCGCATTGACAAGGCGTTCAGCGGTGGTAAGCGCAATTTTGTTACGCAAATACAAGGGTTGTGCCATTTCTGCAGGCATTTGCAAACCGAGCCTCAAATCGAGTAATGCCAATTCTAAAATTTGCGCAGCATGCGGCACGCACACAACAAAGGGTAAATCCTCAAATGCCAGTGGAAGCACCAAACCCTTGCCTAACACGAGAGGCAAATGATGTTCCTTAGCATACGCTAGAACCACCTCAAAACTACTTAAGCGAGGTGCCATCTGGATATGCCACGCGCCCTCACGCCAATGATAATGGGCGCTATACACCTCATTCATACGCGCATCAAGCACACACACGAACTGATCCTCTTGCCCACCGGTGTTAGCAGCTTGCGCCTGAGCCAATAGACTGTGGATAGGTAAGACCGGTAAATCAAGGCCAAAAGCCAATCCCTGAACCACACCACAAGCCGTCCTCACGCCAGTGAACGCACCTGGACCACAACCGAAAGCCACCGCGGTCAACTCCTTCACGCTGATCCCCGCCTCCACTAACAAGCCTTGAACAGCAGGTAACAAACCTTGCGAATGTGTTTGTACTCCAAGCAGTTCTCGGCTAAAAATTGTGTTATTGCTGAATAAGGCTACCGACGCGAGTTCGGTGGAGGTTTCTATTGCGAGTAATTTTGTCATCTGGATATTTTACCTTGTAGCTAAAGCTTTCCCTAGCGCTTCGCCATCATTCAGTGAACAGTTAGTGATCAATAAGTGTTAAACATTCTATGATTGATCAAGTAAAATAGCACATGATTACACCAACACATGTACCGTATTCAATGCCACAGAATATTTTAGAAGATTTCGTAAAAATACGCGACCAGCTTAGGGACAAACCTTACTTGGTGGCCTGTCTTTGTGCAGAATGGTGTGATACTTGCGTGAGCTACCGTCCCAATTTTGACAAACTGGCTCAACAGCATCCAAACAAGTGTTTTACGTGGATAGACATAGAGGATCATGCCAACCTAGTAGAAGATTTAGACATCGAGAACTTCCCTTCCATCTTGGTGCAGCACGGTGACACCGTACTATTTTTAGGTACGGTATTACCTGATATCTCAATATTGCACCGACTACTTAGTTCTCTCGAAGAAAGCATAGAAGGCGCTGGTGTCGCCGCGATTTCGCCTAACATACAAATTCAAACGAATCACCCACTTCCCAAGGATTGGAGCCTACGGCAAATCCTACTGAAATCATGATCTTATTTTTTGCGCAGTAAAACACCAGCAATAAAAAAGGCTTAGATTCTCATCTAAGCCTTTTTTATACGAATCAAACTGGTGCGGCTGGCAGGAATCGAACCCACGACCCCTTGGTTCGTAGCCAAGTACTCTATCCAGCTGAGCTACAGCCGCGAAAGGAAAGATTATAGCAGAATGCCGTCGAAAATTGAAGCTACAAACTGAGACTTATT
>JAIELM010000250.1 GCA_019752975.1 Undibacterium sp.
GCGGGAAAGACGGCTTACTTGAGGCTGAACAGTTCAAAAATTTTAATCGCTTACCAAGCTTTAGAGGCTGTCGCGAACGAGGTAAACGGAGAAAGAGTTTCAGAATATTTCACCCCATTTTACGTCATCCCCGAAGGTCTAATGGGGATCCAGTGGTGTTCGTTATTGAACAAAAGCCGCTGGATTCCCGCCAAGATCATGCGGGAAAGACGGCTTACTTGAGGCTGAACAGTTCAAAAATTTTAATCGCTTACCAAGCTTTAGAGGCTGTCGCGAAAGAGGTAAACGGAGAAAGAGTTTCAGAATATTTCACCCCATTTTACGTCATCCCCGAGGGTCTAATCGGGGATCCAGAAGTATTCGTTACTGAACAAAAGTCGCTGGATTCCCGCTAAGGTCATGCGGGAAAGACGGCTTACTTGAGGCTGAACAGTTCAAAAATTTTAATCGCTTACCAAGCTTTAGAAGCGGTCGCGAAAGAGGTAATTTGAGAAAAAGATCGAAAACCCCTCAACGCCGAGACGCGAAGGAGCGCTTATTGGGGGGGCGAATTTCGATTTAAGGATAAAAAATTTCCACAGTGTAGCCAGTGACTTTCAAGGTGCTCAGTTCAAAATGTAGCTTGAGGTCATTTTCGCTGTTGGCTGCCATACCTTTGGCTATTTGTTCTTTGCGCGTGAGGTAGTCGCTGGGTGCAAAGACCCGTTGTATGACGGGCTTGCCGCGAGCGTCTTTCAGAACTAACTCTAGCATAGGCCAAGCTTGCACCGTGTTGCTTCGGTTTTGTAGTTGCACTGCTAAGGCGTTGATGCGAGGATCTAGATTGAGTTCTAGCAGTTCGCTACCACCAATTTCTAACATTTCTTTTTGTGCGAGTAATTTGATTTCGCATTTTAGAAATTGACAGGCTTGTTTAAACTGCGGTGCGACTTGTGGGTAGTGAGCGACGATAGTAGATCTGAAATAGTAGGCGGTTTGAGCGCCTAGGGCAGTGAGTGAGAGGAGTACTGCTAGGCTGAGGCCAGCGGTTTTCCATTTGCCGTAACGTTTTTGTTTTTCTGCTTGAAGTATAAAGCGCGGGGTTTCGTCGTCGTTGAGATCCTCTGCTTCGTGTGGAAGCTGGTCGTCGCTTGCTACTTCTAAGCTTGAAGTTACTTCAACTTCGTCAAGCTTTTCTGAGGGAATTTCGGGCGTATGGTGCTCTGCTAGCGCGGCAATTGATGGCGCGAAATCGCTAATTTGCGGCTCAGGGTGCTCGATATGGATAAGGTGTTCGGCTGCTGATAATTCTGGCTGTACGAGCGAATTTTCTTGGTCGTTTTCTTCTTGGTTTTCGTGTTCAGTGTGTTCGGTCTCTATTGCTAGAGGCGCAGTAGATTCTAGTGCTAATGGCATAGGCTCAGTATCTGCGTCTGCATCTGCATCTGCATCAGAGGCTGAGTCAAATTCAAAATCTAGGTCATTGCTAGAGCTGAGGATTTGTGCTTCTACTTTTTCAACTGCATCTGTATCTATTTTTGTATCTGTATCTACATCTGTATCTGCCTCTACCTCTAATACATGGTTTTCTTCCGTCGGTGCTTGAGGTTCGCTACTGGCAACAGCGTCGAGCACTTCTGCTGGTACTGATGCAGCCTCGGTCGGTATCAGCTCAGTTGGCGCTAGCACAACTGCTTCCGGTATTGCTTGTTCTGGATTGACTGAGGGAGCAGCTGTTCTAGGTAGCGCACCGGGGGCAAGTAGATGTTCTATGCCGTTGAAAGTTTGCTGGCAGGCACCGCAGCGTACCACGCCAGCGTGCAATTTAAGTTGGTCATTGGCGACCCGAAAGCTGGTGAAGCAATGTGGGCATTGGGTCGCTAGTGCCATAGATTTATTCCTTATCCAACTAGGCGCTTAGGGCGGTTTTTGTGTCTACCTTAGTGCCATGCAAGGCAACCCAGCCTTCCCGCTCTTGCCAGACCGAAAGTTGGATAAAGGGGGCATACGCGGCGGCGACTTCTTCAGCTTGTCTGGCTAGTACGCCGGACAAGATCAAAGCGCCACCGTCAGCGACTCGACCAGATAACATCGGTGCCATGACCTTTAATGGGCTGGACAAAATATTCGCAACCACGACATCAAATTGATGTCCAATAGGATAGTCTTGGGCAAAAGTCTCTGGTAGTTGGAAGCGGATGTCGCAGTGATTGGTCTGTGCATTAAATTGTGCGGACTCGATCGCTTGTGGATCAATATCAACCCCAATAACGGTCTTAGCTTCTAGCTTTTTGGCGACCATTGCCAAAATCCCTGAGCCGCAACCATAATCGAGCACGCTGGCATTTGTTGGTGCATGCGCTTCTAGCCATTCCATGCACAAGCGTGTGGTGGGGTGACTACCAGTGCCAAAGGCCAAGCCGGGATCAAGTTCCAATACTAATGCACTAGGATCGGGAATGCTGTGCCAGCTCGGCACTACCCAGATGTTTTTGCCGATATGGATAGGTTCAAATTGCGATTGGGTGAGCCTGACCCAATCTTGCTCCGCGACTGCACGGGTGGTGTAGGCAGGAACCGGACTTAGACCGATAGCTTGTGCTGCGAGCTCGACGATAGTAGCGGGATCGGCATCTTGTTCGGCTAAGGCGACCACGCGGCTCTTGTCCCAAGCGTTTTCGCTTGGCTCCATTCCCGGTTCGCCAAAGAGTGGACGTTCGGCATCTGTGCCTTCGTCCGCATCTTCTACCGATACCGATAAGGCGCCATTGTCCATCATGGCATCCGATAGACCTTCGGCGTGCTCACGCTTGACCTCTATGATGATTTCTATCCAAGCCATTTATTTCGCTTTTTTTGATAAAACAGGCATGTCGGCCAATTTATGTTCTAGGTAATGAATATTCGTACCGCCTTCGATAAAACGGGCGTCTACCATCAATTCACGGTGTAGGGCGATATTGGTTTGTATGCCTTCGACCACCATTTCGGAAAGCGCGATCTGCATGCGGCGTATCGCTTGATCACGGGTGGCGCCATAGGCAATCACTTTGCCTATCATGGAGTCGTAGTGGGGCGGTACAAAATAACCTGCGTAGGCATGTGAATCGACCCGAATTCCTGGCCCACCTGGTGTATGCCAAGTGGCGATACGGCCGGGGGAGGGCGTGAATTTAAATGGATCTTCGGCATTGATACGGCATTCTATTGCATGACCTTTTAGCTCAATATCGGCCTGACGGAAACGCAGTTTTTCGCCAAAGGCAATATGAATTTGTTCTTGCACGATGTCCACGCCTGTGATCATCTCCGTGACTGGATGTTCGACTTGGACACGGGTGTTCATTTCGATGAAATAGAATTCGCCGTTTTCGTATAAAAATTCAAAGGTTCCTGCGCCGCGGTAGCCAATTTTTCGGCAAGCATCAGCGCAACGATTACCGATTTTTTCTATCA
>JAIELM010000035.1 GCA_019752975.1 Undibacterium sp.
CAGGTTTTATCTTGAACCTAGGTATTCGCACAGAAGCGGCGAACTTGTCTTAGTTTGGTCTAATTTGTTGTGACTATTCAGCCGCTATGATAACTCATTAAAAAACAAAAAACCCCTCAACGCCGAGATGCCGAGGCGCAGAGGCGCGCAGAGGTTTTCTCCGATTTTCTCCGCGTCTCCGCGCCTCGGCGTTGAGGGGTTTTGACTTTTTCTCATGGCGACTGAACAGTCAAAATTTATTTTAATTAAACCGAGACTTTCTATTCGTCATGTACCCCTTCAGCGTTCAGACACCGCACTTTGCCATAAATTCTTTGGTGGCTAGCGTTAAAATTTTTTGAATCTCACCCTCTTTTTCCATTTTTTTCAATATATTTTCTAGTGGTTGTGCTTGGGCCTGATGTTTTTTTTGTAGTACAAAATAACCGGGTAGATGGGCCAAAGCTGGTTCGATGACATAAATTTTCTTTAGCCCCAATTGTTGGGCAACACAAAGGCTAGATCTGGCATCCACCGCTAAGTTGGTGCGACCCGCGACCAGTTTGCGCAGCATAGATTCACTAGTAGGCGCCGTTTCTGTGGAAATTCCGATTAGCTGTGTTTCCAAAAAATTCGTACCTCTAATATAACCCACCGTATAGGGCCGCAAACTCGGAAAACCTTCTACCTTCAGGTTCGTGCCAGCAGAAAAAACCACCAAATCGTCATAAGTGATAGGTGTTTGGATTAGCACCACTAGGGGATCTGGCGCTGCAGAATAGCGGTAACTCATACCATCAATCACGCCATTCTTGAAATCAGCGTCCACGCGCTTAGGTGGCGCGTTAATAAACTCTACCTGTATATGCAAACGCGCATAAGCGACTTGTAGCACCCGCTGCGCTGCGACTATGCTTGGGCGTTTGTCATTGGGTGTTCCTATGCGTAATGTGGTTTGCGCCAAGCCGAGATTAAACATGGCGAAACCCATTAGCATCAAGACTAACAAGAGATGTAGCGTGTTGTGCCTAGCACTTTTCATTGATGGGCCTTGATCCTAGAAAGTTAAACTAGTGTATCAAATTATCGATGTAGCTAAGATTTTATGAGGCGATTACCGTCCCTGAAACTGTTTGCGATACGCCATCGGGCTGGTTCCTACTAGGCGTCGGAAATGCCGACGAAATGTCTCGTCTGATCCAAAACCAACTAATTCGCTCACCCGCGAGAGAGAGTTGTTTGATCCCGCAAGCAAGTCCTTGGCGGTAGCAACACGCTCTCGAATTAGCCAATCGTAGGGCGAGTATCCGGTTTGCAATGTGAATTGCCTTTGCAAGCTGCGTTCACTCATGGCAGCCCGTTGTGCTAGTGAATTTAGGCTATGTTCTAAGGCCGGGTTCTCTCTGATCCAGTCCAGTAATTTGGTGAGACGACCTAAATCGTCGTCAGCCACAGGCCGCGGTACGAATTGCGCTTGACCGCCTTCACGATGTGGCGGGATAACCAGCCTTTGCGCAACTTGATTGGCGACTTTGACACCGTAGTCTTTACGCACTAAGTAGAGCATCATATCGAGTCCGGCAGCGGAGCCAGCTGAGGTGATTATTTGCCCCTCATCGACATATAAGGCATCGGTTTCAACCAGGATTTTCGGGTAGCGTTTTGCCAGTTTGTCGGCATAGCGCCAATGGGTAGTGACGGTTTTTCCATCGAGAAGTCCAGCGGCGGCGAGCACAAAAACACCAGAGCAAATGGTACAAATTCTTGCACCGCGTTGATACGCGCTGCGGAGTTTTTTTAAGAGTGCCGGCGGAGGGACAATATCCGTACCTCGCCACCCGGGAATGATAATCGTGCTCGCCTTGTCCAGTAGGCTCAGCGTGTAAGGTGCTTGCACCAGAATACCACCGGCTGCACGGATTTTCCCCGGTTCCGCCGCACAGACTGCAAAGCGATACCAATCCACCTCAAGCTCAGGACGCTCAAGAGCGAATACTTCGACCGCGCAGCCAAATTCAAAAGTACAAAGTTGATCGTAAGCGAGGGCGACGACAAGATGTTTCGGCATATTTTTTTGAGAAAAAATTGTATGTAGATGAGATGGTGTGTGGCGATATGTTACCGTATATTGACGTTAGCGCCACTACTTTTTTTGCCTATGGGAGCGCACAATGACGGTAGTTAAATTTTTTCAAGGAGCCAAAAAATGACTACTCAAGTGACCACACAACTCAGTAACCCCGTACTCGCCACTCCGGCCGCAGATAGCCAAAGTGCGATTGCTCATTTCTCTTCCACACTACAATTTGAAACAGATTGCTGGGATACTCACCATGCCTTAGAGAGTGAGAATCCAGGCTTTGTATTACTCGATGTGCGTAGTCCAGAAGCTTATGCGCAAGGGCATGTCCCTGGTGCGATCAATTTATTGCGTGGAAAAATTATCCCGTCCAAGTTAGCTGCCTATCCTAGCGATACTTTGTTTGTCACCTACTGCGCCGGACCACATTGTAATGGCGCGACTAAAGCCGCTATTGTGTTAGCCAAATTAGGAAGACCAGTCAAAATCATGATAGGTGGTATTACTGGTTGGATAGATGAGGGTTTTTCACTCACCAAAGAGCCACGAGATCTACAAACTAATTAATTAATTGGTCGATTCCACGGAGAGCCACGATATGCAAAGCGCATCTTATTTGATTCGACCTGCGGTTGCAGCCGATGCCAGTGCCCTTTTAAATTTGATGCGCCAGTTGGCGCAGTTTGAAGCTTATGCTGATCAATTTGTGGTTACCGAAACGGATTTGTTGGCGCGTGGTTTGCAGTCGGAACAGCCACAATTTTATGCGTTCGTTGCGCAAGATGTTTACGGAGTGTCAAACGGAGTGTCAAACGGAGATTTAATTGCTTACGCGGTGGTTTATTTGGTCGAATTTACTTTCGATTTGCGACCGACTATGCATTTGAAAGAGTTGTATGTGTGTGCCGAACAACGTCAAACGGGTGTGGGAAATGCGCTTATGCAAGCAGTGATCGATTTTGCTAAGAGCCGACAATGTGGCCGTTTAAAATGGGATGTTCTTCCAGAAAATCATCGTGCTCAAGCCTTCTATCGCCGGCTGCAAGGCAATGAGGTCAAGGACTGGCAGGCTTGGCGTATTGACCTGTAATGAACCCAGTAGGGCTTACGCAAAACCGACCAACATCGTTGTCGTTGTCGCTGTTCGTCGTACCACCTGCTGTCTGTGGGGGTACGCCTAGCGGTAGCGTTTTTGCGTAAGTTTTACCCAGATTCTCCATTCAGCGCTTAACAATTTTCATATTTCCAGTTGCGACTTTTTCCCTCTGCCAGCCACTCTACCGTTTGTGCTAAGCGCTTGTCGCGGGTGGCATCGGTTTTGGCTTCGGTGTACCAAACTACATAATCTTTTTTCTTGGAATAAGAAAAGGCCTCA
>JAIELM010000033.1 GCA_019752975.1 Undibacterium sp.
CAACACTGGGATTTGAATTTCACTTATCCCACCCCGGATTATTCTCCACACCCAGTAAACGCGGTTGATTCAAATTACGCGGCTTAATCACAGGATGGTTTTTAAAATAGCTTTCTAGTACGGTCCAAATCGGCTCGCCTTGCGCGCCTTCCGCAACCGGCGCCCAGCTTGCGACTTTATACATTTTCCCGGCCTCAATTTTCCCCCCGCTGCTTTTGCCTATCAGTTGCATGTGATCGATACGGCTGCCCGCCTTAGCACCCGGGCTACAGGAGTACTGCATACCGCCTACGCGTACCATGTCGCCACCCTGCTGATAGTAAGGGTCTGGATTAAATAAATTGTCGCACACGTCTTCTAAAACCGTTTTAATAGTCGCGCCGCTCATCTCCGTGAGTGTAGTCGAAGGGTAACTTATCGCCACCTGTTCCATCATATTGTCACGGGTAATCGCTTGTCCCGGCAAAATACTGGTACCCCAGCGAAAACCTGGTGAAAAGGCGATCTCGGCCCCCTTCACTTCCATCAAAGCATCGACAATAAGTTGATCCCAAGTGCCATTAAAATTGCCGCGCCGATACAGCAACCCCTCACTCACAGCAAGCTCTTCATCAAGCTTGTTTTGGAAGGGCGCTCGCACCGTCATGATGTGCTTTTGCATGACAGGATCGGCTGGAAGTAGATGGCTAAATACTGGCAATAGTCGATACTGGAAATTCTGTACCGCGCCACCACGTACATCAAAATCCAAAACGGCTAAAAATTTTCCATTCGATCCCGCATTACTCACAATAGTCTTACCACTGGCATTAGAAACAATACTAGGAATCGGCACACCGTCGTGAGTATGACCACCAAGGATGGCATCGATGCCAGTCACGCGACTGGCTAGTTTAAGATCGACATCCATGCCGTTGTGCGACAAGAGCACGACTACTTGCGCACCTTTTTTACGCACCTCATCGACCACTTTTTGCATATTCGCTTCTTGTATACCAAAACTCCATTCGGCGACCAGATGGCGTGGGTTGGCGATCGGCGTATAAGGAAAAGCTTGACCAATAATCGCTACCAGCACGCCATTCATTTCGCGTAGGGTATATGGTTCAAATACGGGATCACCAAAATCTCTAGTGTTAACGTTTTGGGCGAGGAAATTAATTTTCCCCTTGAAGTCTTTGGCGATGATTTCTTGCACCCGCTCCGCACCCAAAGTAAATTCCCAATGAGCGCTCATACAATCTACGCCCAATAATTTGCAAGCATCAACCATGTCTTGCCCTTGAGTCCAC
This sequence comes from Undibacterium sp., assembly GCA_019752975.1. Classification (GTDB taxonomy): domain Bacteria; phylum Pseudomonadota; class Gammaproteobacteria; order Burkholderiales; family Burkholderiaceae_D; genus Undibacterium. The sequence continues at coordinate 1,293 of JAIELM010000033.1, forward strand.
AACGCGGTGGCTGAGCCTTGCCATGTATCGCCACCGTCGAGTAAAAGCGCATACGGTCGCGTGGCACGAATCTGATGAATTAGAGTCGCCAAATGAGCAAAGCCACCTACCTTGCCATGGTCTTGGCGGCCTGTTCAAAATCAAGCGAGGTAAACGCATGCGCCTGTGGCGTATGGGGACGGATACCAAAATATTTGAGCAAATGCTCACCCACCAAATGCGGCGCTTTTCCAAATGCGCCAGCAACACCCAAATTGACACTGGGCTCACGAAAATGTAGGGGCAATAATTGGGCGTGACTATCCGTAAAATGCATGAAGCTGACATTACCAAATACAGGCAGCTCATACATTCGTTCACTGGCATGTGAATTGGCCGCTAAAACACCGTCGGCATTGAGTATGAAACCTCCGCTACTTGCAGCCGCTAAAACTTGTAAAAACTCACGACGGCTGATGCTCATTACTGATTCACCGGCGAAACAGGATCTAATAGCAAAGCCATGACGTCCTTCAATTGCTTCTCGGTCAAAATCTCGGCGGCACCATAACGTGGCATAACTGAGCAGACATTGACGCTATGAGAGTTATAGATTTTGCGCCAGGTGTATTCGATCACCTCTTTAATCGGTCCACCGCGTAATTTTCCATATTGGGCTAAGCTTGGACCGATATTACCAAAAGAAATTTCGGCTTTATTGATTTGGTGACAGGCGTAACAGTTGCCGCCATTGACGGTTTTGTTATCGTCTGAAAATTGCATACCACGACCATTTTGCGCGATCTTTTCGCCTTCCTTCCAATCTCCTAAAAATATCCCATCTGCAGGCAACTTAACACTGGCTAGCGCCTGTTTTTCTAGGGCGGCACGGATCTTTGTTGGCATTTTCTTTTTTGCATAATCAGAGCAATTTTTTTGTAATTCGGTTTGATCTAAGCGATCCAAACCAGCAATACCTTTTTCATTAAATGACTCTTTAATGCTAGGAGTGACTTCTTTTTGTGTCGGTTTTTGAAAAGCGCTTACCTGGTTTTGACCACTTAAGGCGAATAAGCAAAGCACCGCAATTGACATATGGAGATGAAGTTTCATATCACTATTCTCACTGAGTTTTTATCGATTTATCGTTTGATCGCCGGCGCATCCATACTGCCATTTTTGGCCATGACACCCAGAAAGGTAATCAGGTCGATAGAAGTGGCGGAAGCGTATTTCAATTCAGGGAAGCGTTGCTGGCGGAAGCAGTCGTTTAAGCGCCACTGCATGGTACGTACCGCACCTTGGCTGACCCGATAGGCAGGCCAGGTAGCGAAGGCCTTTTGTGCTGCGACTGGATCGCTTAGGTTAGGTAAATCTTGTAAACGTATCCTTTGTCCAGTCACCGAATGACAAGAAGCACAGGCAAAGTCATAGGGACCGCCACGAAAATAAAACATCTTTTCACCGCGCGCGTAGGCTGCTTTTTCTTTGGGATGTGTTTGTGAGATAAGGATTTTGCTGCCACGTGATTCACCTACAACATAGGCGGTCAGCGCTTCCAAGTCAGTGGCTCTTTCACCCTGTGCCGAGAACGGTTTTTTTACCACTTCTTCACGGGTAAAGCCCTGTAACTGCACCATACAGTGCACCAAGCGACTCTCAAAATCCATTACCATATCTGCGTCTTTAAAATAACGCGGCAAGGCGGCGTAAGCGCCTTTGATAACACCCACACCTTTACCTAAATCGCACTGCTCTAACGACACATTCTTAGGTCCACGTTTGCTCGTCCAGAGCGCCTCACCTTGCGCTTCGACTAGCTCTGCTGGATTACCATCAGCCAGCATGGCGCGGTATTTAGCGATCTCGTCGGCGGCACTTTGAGCCATCGCCTGCTGAAAAAAAATAGATGTACAGCTCAGTGCTAGGCTCGCCTTGATAACAAAATTTTTCATCGGTTTTCCTTAGAGATTCGTAATTATTCAGCCATCTATGACAAAGTTGAAATTTCAAAGTGCTCCACCCAATTTTATATCATTCACTAGGGTTTCATCGGCAATCCAGTGGCGTTCGTTGCTGAACAATAGTCGCTGGATTCCCGCTAAAAAGAGGTTGTCGCGAAAGGTCAAAATCAGAGACAAAACCCCTCAACGCCGAGACGC
>JAIELM010000391.1 GCA_019752975.1 Undibacterium sp.
GATTTCTGTCCGTGTAAATCAAAACTAAACCACGCGCCGTGGGGGCGACTATCACCTTGTTGGCTGAGGGCAGTCTGATCTTTTTTGAGTGCGTGTCCACCTTCATGATTCCAAATACCATGAGCGATAAATGGACGATCAAATTCTAAGCGAAACCAAGTACTGTATTGCGCTCCGCCACAAAAACTCCGAGTGACAATTTTTCCTTCTAGCACCCGTTCACCGACTACTTGCAAGCTGCTAGCAACGACGCTATGTTTTTCATTGGCTTGCCCTAGATTGACTAAGAGATGTCCCTCTTTTTGATCGGTTTTAAAAGTATAGCGTTCACTTGCTGCACGAGTTAAGGCCGTGCTCTCGGCGGTGATGCCACCATAGCTGGTCAGTTCAATTTTAAAATAACCGGCTTGCCCAACTTCTCCCTCGTGGCTGAAATTGGCGGCATATTTTTTATGATCAAAGCTCTCGGCCTTGCGGGTGTCAAAATCACCGCCCGCTTGTATGCTGCCGATCACCGGCAAGACGGATAATTGCCCGCCTTGCTCCCAACATCCGGCACCAGATAAAAACGAATGTCCAAAACCGCGTATCTGCGTATCGGTATAGCGCCAACCAGAATAATGATCGCCGATAGGACTCAGTTGTATCATGCCAAAGGGCGCGACAGCACCGGGAAAAGTATTCCCATCATCTTGCGTGCCGATGAAGGTATTGACCGGCATCGTGGAGTCTGTCGTTTGTGCTGTGAGGAACGGCGTGACTAGCGTTAAACTAATCATCAGTACGCTGGAAATGAGGTGTGGTTTCATATATGACATAAAATTGAGTAGCGCCGATTTAATTTGTAAATCACGATAATTGGATGACTCATTATTTTTTCCTTATTTGCGACTATTCAGCCGCTATGATAATTCATCAAAAAACGAAAACCCCTCAACGCCGAGACGCCGAGGTGCAGAGGAGCGCAGAGGTTTCCTCCGATTTTCTTCGCGTCTCCGCGCCTCGGCGTTGAGGGGTTTTGACTTTTTCTCATAGCGACTGAACAGTCACACCGAGGTTTTGATTTTATTGTCGATGTAGGTTCGTGAATTGAGTTTGCTTGGCTAGTCCGATAGCCCATGTCTTTGGTGTCAGGAGCATCAATCAGCTAAGGAATCATCAAGGTGCGCAGAGAATCAATGTGGTCTGAACCTAGACCCTATTGATTCTCGTTTGATTACGCTAGTTTGATCAGTCAATATGATAGCGAAGCTGCTCATGCAATATCAAGAAAAAATTACCAGACTTTGACACGTTTTTCTGGCGCAAGGTAACGTTGCTGTTCGGGCTTGATGTTAAAAGCCTTGTACCAACTATCCTGATTGCGTACTGTTTCCGCACGATATTGGCCGGGCGCGTGAGTATCGGTGAGAATGGCATTACGCGCTGCTGGTTCGCGCGCCTTTGTACGCCACGCTTGTCCCCAGCCGAGGAATACGCGCTGCTCAGGAGTGAAGCCTTCGATTGTGATCGAAGGTTTACCCTTTTGTGACAACACATAAGCATCGTATGCAGTAGCGAGGCCGGCCACATCGGCAATGTTTTCTGCGAGCGTCAGTTTGCCATTCACGGCGAGATCAGAAAATGGTTTGTAGCTATCGTATTGCGCGACGAGTGCGGTTCCAGCAGCATCAAATTTTTTCAGATCTTCCGGTGTCCACCAATTGATCATACGGCCTTGTTCGTCAAACAATGCACCACTTGAATCAAAACTATGCGTGATTTCATGACCAATCACCGCGCCAATGGCGCCATAATTGACCGCATCATCGGCGGCGGCATCAAAAAAAGGCGCTTCCAAAATTGCAGCTGAAAATAACAAACGATTTTCCAAAGGCACATTTAAAGCATTCACGTCTTGTGGCAACAAATACCAATCAGTGTGATCCATAGTTGTGCCAAGTTTGGCGATATGGCGCTGATAATCAAACAAGCTAGCGCGTGCCGCATTTCCCAAAGCATCATCGACGCCAACTTGTAATGACGAGTAATCTAGCCATTGATCAGGATAACCCATATCAACTTTAAGCCCGGCAAGCTTAGCCTTGGCATGCGCTTTTGTTGCTGATGTCATCCAATCGATGGCATCGATGCGTTGGCCAAATGCCGCAATTAAATTGACCACCATTTCATCGGCGCGCTTTTTTGTTTCCGGGCTAAAATGGCGTGCAACATAAAGCTTGCCTACTGCGTTCCCCAAGGCCCCATCTAATGTATTAATGGCGCGTTTCCAGCGCTCTTGCTGCTTGGGTGTACCGTTAAGTTTATTCCCGTAAAAATCGAAGCGCTCATCTGAAAACGCTTTTGGCAAATAAGCTGAGTAGCGATTAAGTGCATGGAACGTTAAGTAATCTTTCCAAGTATCTAGCGATTGCGTGGCGACTAATTTTGAAATGCCATTACTTGCACTTGGCTGCCAGACGATAAATTCCTTTTGGTTTTTCAGATTGGCCCCATCAAAATAAGCATCCCAATTCATGCCGCGCGCTTTGCTCTTGAAGTCGGCGCGCGTCCAGAAATTAGCACCTTTTTTTACGTCATTGGTGTCGACTTGTGGGGCATGTGTCCGAGCAATGGCGATTTCCAGCGCGAGAATTTGTTTGGCTTTTGTTTCGGCTTCTTTGATACCAGCAAGCGTCATAATTTTCGCAATGTGCGCTTGATACTGTTTGCGTAACAACGCCATGCGGCCACCCTCAAGATAAAAATCACGATCTGGCATGCCAAGGCCACCTTGCAACAAATACGCAGCATATTCGTTCGGTTTATCCAGATTTTGTGTAACCCAAAGACCGAAAATATGATCTGTGTAATAGTTTGTTGAGTTCAAGATGTCCACATCAGAACGCAAGGTTTGACCAAGTGCATACGCCAATTCGGTTTTATCTTTCAGGGCTCGAATGCCATCCAGCTCGGGTTGAATCGAAGCCAAACCTTTGGCTTCAATGCCGGCTTCATCCATAAAAGCCGTGTAGTAGTCACCAATTTTTTTGGTGTCACCACTAGCACTTTTGTTAGCAGCTGACTCTTCGGCAATGGCACGGGTACGCGCAAGCGCTTTTTCCGTTAATAAAGTAAAGCTGTCATAACTAGAGCGATCAGCAGGAACTTCGGTATTGTTTACCCAGTTGCCATTGGCATAGGCGAAAAAATTATCCCCGGGAGTTTGGGATTTATCCATACCACTTAAGTCGATCCCGAAGCTACCGAATACAGGCTTAACCGTTGCCATCGCGACCGCAGGAGCGACGGTTTTTGTGGTGGCCGGCGTTTCAGTTTTTTGGCAACTAGTGATGATGCAGCTAAATAAAATGACACCTGATAACAACAGAGTCGATTGTCGACGACGAGGATTAGGCATAGCGCACTCCAGAGTGAAAATAG
>JAIELM010000162.1 GCA_019752975.1 Undibacterium sp.
GCTCGGATATCCTTGGTCAAGCTACCGATGGAAATTCTATCCACTCCAGTCTCAGCAATCGCCCTGACCGTTTGAAAATTAATCCCTCCCGACGCCTCTAACAAGGCGCGTCCTTGATTAATTTCGACCGCTTCACGCATCATGGTGAGGTCAAAATTATCTAGCAATATCGACCGTGCACCGCTGTCTAAAGCGAGGTTTAACTCCTGCAAATTTTCCACTTCAATTTGCACCGTGATAGCATGCTCACTGTTTTTTTGTACGCTATGCGCGGCGGTCAAAGCGGGAGCGATGCCACCGGCGGCAGCGATATGATTTTCCTTAATCAGTATGCCGTCATATAACGCCAGTCTTTGGTTTTTTCCTCCGCCGACTCTTACCGCGTATTTCTGCGCTAAACGCATACCAGGCAAAGTTTTGCGGGTATCCAAAATAACCGCGTTTGTACCTTGTATGACATTGACATACTGCCGCGTGACGGTGGCAACCGCCGACAATAACTGCAAAAAATTTAAAGCACTACGCTCCGCGGTGAGCAAACTACGGGCTGGTGCCTCGATGCGACACGCCACACTGTCGGCTTGCATCAGATCACCTTCAGCGTATTGCCAATCAACCACAATAGCATCATCTAAGGCCTGCATCACCGCATCAAACCAAGGCGCGCCACAAAGTACCGCTGATTCGCGCACGATCACATGGGCTTTCACCACTTCACCTAAAGGAAGCAATTGCGCCGTTAAATCACCCGCACCAAGATCCTCGCGCAACGCCATTTGCACAGTACTATCCAATGCCAAGCTCAGCTCTGACGCAAAAGGGGCGAATGGATTTTTTAGATTACTATTCATTTATTCTCCTCACACATACACTTTAGGACTTAAGCTGGACCGATACCTGAAAAAAGCGCGCCATCTTTAGCAAGATCACCACTGGCCTTAACTCGCTTATTTTTCGCAGCGGCAAAATCCAACATCCTATCAATGGCCACTTTCGCTTTGACACTGACAGAAGGAGCAACTTCGATCTGGTTGCTATTTGTCGCCAAGCTATGCAATAAATTTTCTAGGCCATTCATCGCCATCCAAGGGCAATGGGCACAACTCTTACAGGTAGCACTATTTCCCGCTGTCGGTGCAACGATAAAATGTTTACTCGGCGCAGCCATTTGCATTTTATGCAGAATACCATTGTCAGTAGCAACGATAAATTCTGGCGCATCCATGGTCTTGGCGGCGTTAATCAATTGCGAGGTAGAACCAACCACATCGGCCAAAGCGACCACGGCAGCGGGAGACTCTGGATGTACGAGTACCTTAGCGTAAGGATGTTCAGCCTTTAAGTTTTCCAACTCCACCGCTTTAAACTCATCGTGCACTAAACATGAGCCCTGCCACAACAACATGTCAGCCCCAGTTTGTTTTTGTATATAGCCGCCTAGATGCTTATCCGGTGCCCATAGAATTTTCTTACCTTCGGCATGCAATTGCGCCACAATATCGAGGCCAACACTCGAGGTCACCATCCAATCGGCACGCGCCTTGACAGCCGCGCTGGTGTTGGCATACACCACTACCGTACGATCCGGATGAGCATCGCAAAACGCACTAAATTCATCAATATCACAACCCAAATCCAAAGAACAAGTCGCGTCTAAGTCGGGCATGATAATGGTTTTTTCTGGACTAAGAATCTTTGCCGTCTCACCCATAAATTTCACCCCAGCCACCACCAAAGTAGTCGCAGAATGGTCACGTCCAAAACGTGCCATTTCTAAAGAATCGGAGACACAACCACCGGTTTCTTCGGCTAACTCTTGCAACACCGCATCCACATAATAATGCGCCACCAAGACCGCATTTTTCTCTTTTAGCAGGCGGGCTATTTCAGTTTTCAAGCGCAATTTTTCAGCTTGACTAGGTTCCAACGGCACCCGCGCCCACGCCTCAACCATACAACTACTTCCAAGACGCATTTGAGGACGTTCAAACTCTACAATTTTAGTCGCTACCATAATTCCTCGCAAAACAAAAAAACCCGTAACTCGACTGAGTTACGGGTTTTTTTGACTGTTATTAAATTCAAGTTCTGCTATAGAAAATGGTGCCCGAGGCCGGAATTGAACCGGCACGCCCCGTTTAAGGAAAGCGGCGGATTTTAAGTCCGATGTGTCTACCAATTTCACCACTCGGGCACTCTCTCTACTTCTAGCCATTGACATGACTAGCAGAAGCCTAACACTAGCATCAAAGATGCTACAACTGGAGGCGGAAAGCGGAATCGAACCGCTCTAAACGGCTTTGCAGGCCGCTGCATAACCTCTTTGCTATTCCGCCAAAAAAATAAAAGGAAGCTTGGCTTCCCCAAAAATTCTTGGAGCGGGAGAAGAGTCTCGAACTCTCGACCTCAACCTTGGCAAGGTTGCGCTCTACCAACTGAGCTACTCCCGCATCGACAACAGCCGTGCATTATATAGCACCCAGCTAAGTTGTCAAGAATTATGATTTAGCTCTTACGCAAAATAGCCCTTAAAGTACCCATACAATGCTCGCCAATAAAAGCAATGCGCTAACACGCTGAGCTCACGACAACATAGTTGGAACGATTTTCCAAAAACCTTAATCTTCAAGATGACCCTGGGTTTCTTTTATCAAGGGCCAAGCACGTTTAAGATAATAAAACATCGACCAAACTGTCAACACCGCTGCCACCAGCAGCAACACCCTACCCCATAAAATAGTATCGATGAAGTCAAATAAATCACCATAAAACAATAGCATAGGAATGGCGATCATTTGTGCCGCAGTTTTAATTTTACCTAATGAGCTCACCGCGACAGATTTCGACGCACCGATTTGTGCCATCCATTCGCGCAGCGCAGAAATAGTGATCTCGCGTCCTATAATGACGAAGGCAATAGCAGCATTCACTCTATCCAATTGCACCAAAACTAGTAAGGCACCAGCGACCATTAATTTATCCGCGACCGGATCAAGGAAAGCACCAAAAGCAGAGGTTTGATTCCAGCGTCGCGCTAAAAAGCCGTCTAACCAATCGGTAGCAGCGGCAACGATAAACACCATCGTTGATGCAAGGTTTTTCTCAAATGGGGTAAGCAAAGAATCCGGCAAATACAAAACACCGACCACCAAGGGAATTAAGGCGACGCGTAACCAAGTCAGTAGTATCGGTAAATTAAGTGGCATGGGTTTTTTAAAATGAACGAGTCTCAGAAATTATTTAGGACTTACGCAAAATTGCGCTGCCTAGACGCGAAGACTAAGGCAGTACTTTAGTACGACGAGGCGAATGCAACAACGGCAGTGTCTATTTTGCGTAAGTTATATTATTTTTGCAATTACTCAGCCCTCTATAACGAAGTTGAAATTTCAAAGTACTCCACCCT
>JAIELM010000336.1 GCA_019752975.1 Undibacterium sp.
ATCAGGCCAAATGATGATCAGGTAAACGAAGGCAATCGGTCTTTCCATGGAATGAGAGGCTGAACGTGGGGACTCTTATTGGGTAGCGAATGGGATTGAGTTCGTCAGCTTGCTGTGCTTACTGAACCTCAGTAAGCTTCACTTCTCCTCCCCGCGTCGTATGAATCCGATCAAGGTCGTGTGGCGATTGAATCGCGAGTGCGGCATGTAAACTAGGTGGTGCGCCTTAATGCGACCAACAAAAATACTTCAATAATGAAAATTATCCCCATCATCCCTATTGAGAACGACGAGGCCGAATTATCGCTGTTCGAAGAGCGTAAAAAAATCTATCCGCGTGCGCAAAAAGGGTGGTTTGGTTCTTGGCGTTGGGTTTTGGTTTGGTTCACTCAAATATTATTTTACGGTGCGCCTTGGCTGAGTTGGAATGGTCGGCAGGCGGTTTTATTCGATTTGGTGAATCGGAAATTTTATATTTTCGGCCTTGTATTATGGCCTCAGGATTTTATTTATCTAGCGATATTGTTGGTCATTTCGGCGTTGACGCTGTTCTTATTTACTGCGATAGCGGGGCGGGTATTCTGTGGTTATGCTTGTCCGCAAACTGTGTACACAGAGTGGTTTTTGTGGATAGAAGCAAAAGTCGAAGGTGAGCGAGGTGCACGGATTAAACTTGATAGTGCGCCTTATACTTGGCGCAAGTTGAGATTGAAGGCGGTAAAGCATCTAGCGTGGCTATTGATTGCCTTGTGGACAGGGCTGAGCTTCGTGGGTTACTTCACACCAATACACAGCTTGGTGCAAGAGCTGAGTGCTTTCGCGTTAGGACCGTGGGAGAGTTTTTGGTTTTTATTTTACGCCTTCGCCACCTATGGTAACGCCGGATTTTTGCGTGAGCAGGTGTGCAAAACCATGTGCCCCTACGCCCGCTTTCAAAGCGCGATGTTTGACAAAGATACGCTGATTGTTACTTACGATAGTGCACGAGGAGAACCTAGAGGTAGCAGAAGTAAAAAGCTTGATCATAAGCAGCTCAGTCTGGGCTCCTGTGTCGATTGCAGCATTTGCGTACAGGTGTGTCCAACCGGGATCGATATCAGAAATGGATTGCAGTATGAATGTATTGCCTGTGGCGCTTGTATCGATGCCTGTAATCAGGTGATGGATAAAATGGAATATCCGCGTGGTTTGATTCGGTATACCACGGAACATGCGTTAGCAAATCAGTGGAGTCAGGCGGCAATGTGGAAACGTGTGTGGCGCCTACGTACTTTGATTTATGCATCAGTTGTTGCTGGCATTGTTTTGGCTGGGGGTATGAGTTTGGCATATCGTGTGCCGCTCAAAGTGGATGTGATACGCGACCGTACTATGCCAAAAATAACTGAGTCTGGTGCGATTGAAAATGTGTATCGCTTGCAGATCATGAATACACAAGAATCTGAACGCCGTTTTCATATCACTGTTACCGGAATTGCAGGAGCGCAAATTGTTGATGCTGAGAGCGCCTTTAAAGTGCAAATTAAATCAGCCAGTAGTCAGACCTTACCCATACGCGTCAGGGTGCCAGCGGGGGCGATCAGTAGTGGCGCGAGTAGAATAAAATTTGTGATAAATGATATCGACGATCCGCAAGTTAGGGTGGTCGAAAAAGCAGCCTTTATTGTGCCGCGTTAGGAAAAATAGGATGAGTAATAATCTGGCTACTAGTGCCTCAGACGGCTTGTTAACGGCGATGGCAAAAAAAGATCTTTGGTATAAAGAGCCTTGGTTGGTTCTGGTCGTTGGTGGCCCGCTAATCGTGGTATGTGCTAGTCTTTTTACTGCTTATCTTGCGTATAGCGGTGCAGATCAAATCGTCGCCAAGGACTATTATCGTCAAGGTTTAATGATCAATACCAACCTACAACGCGATGCCCAGGCACGCGAGCTGCAATTAGTCGCCACGCTGCAATTAGATATCGCCCAAAAGAAAATGAATATGATTTTGACTGCCGCTCAGCGTGCGCAAAATAGTCAAAAAATGCCAAGTGAAGTGCAACTGAGTTTAGCCAGTTCTGGTGCAGGCACTGGCTCGATCAATGAAATTATTCATCGCGTGTCGCTTAAATTAATTCCAGGAAGTACGGCAAACTATCAAGCCGATTTGTCTCAGTTAGGTCTAGCCTTGGAAGGCAATGCCAAGACCTTATTGCATGTGAAGTTGGAGACAAATGATTGGCGTTTGACTGGCGATTGGCATCAAGCATTGGAAAATACTTTGGTTCTTAAGGGAGTTCGTTGATTTTTGTTGCGATTGGGCTAGCGTGCGCCTAATGGAAAAGCTGGGTTAACTATTGACATTGATTTCATACCAATTTTGCGGTTCTCTATGACGAAGTTGAAATTTCAACCTAAATTCCTCTATTGGACGGGTTCGAGTGTGCATTTTTCCGCGTCTTTGGCAAGGCGCGACGACGACGCAACCTTCACGTTGATAGGAGGAGCAACGCAGTCCAAAGGCGCGGAAAAGTGTGCAATCGAACTCGTAGCGGTCTCACCAAAATGGTGATCTTTAAAAACAGCGTAAAAGTCAATATTCATGCGGCTTACCAGATCATTTGTAGCGGTCAATAGAGGAATTTAGGTTCAAAGTTCTCCGCCCTATTTTATGTCATTCCCGTGAGTTTAATCGAGAATCCAGTAGCGTCCGTTGCTGAACAAAAGTTGCTGGATTCCCGCTAAAAACATGCGGGAAAGACGGCTTACATAGGGGCTGAATAATTCCCCAATTTTAATGTTAAGTTTAATGTTAAGGAGAGAGAATTGAAAGTAAGCCCTGTCATTGAAAATAAGACCAGCATCAAAAAAATGTTTATGGTGGTGCTGTGGCCCGCTTTTTTGGCGGCCAGCGTTGCTACTGGTGTGTTCTTTAGTTTGGTTGACCCTTTTGATTTGATTATTTTGGATCAACACATACAAATAGAGGTTCTTGGTGCCTACACCGTGGGCTTTTTTGGCTTCTGGTTGTTGGCGGCCCTATCTAGCTGGCTGACCGCCTTGCTTCTTCAAAAAACGATTTGAGTTTGCTATGTTATCGACCAATTTTCTGCTTGTAGACACGCAAGCAGGCACAAAAATAGACTTAATAAAAGATACGCTGGAAATCTCAGAAGACCTCATTCGTCGCTTTGATAGTTTGGGGCCAAGATACACTTCTTTTCCAACAGCGGATCGTTTTAACGATCAATTTAAGTCTCATCACTACGCCCAATATTTACAACAACGAGCGCTTGAGTCGAATAAATCGCCATTGTCGCTTTACGTGCATATTCCATTCTGTGCCTCGCTTTGCTATTACTGCGCTTGTAATAAGGTGATTACCAAAGATAAAAGTAAGGCCGCGATTTACTTG
>JAIELM010000543.1 GCA_019752975.1 Undibacterium sp.
ATCACACAGTTAGCTTTTGCCGCTGGTTTTAGTAGTGTCCGTCGTTTCAATGCAGCCTTTGAAGAGAGCTATCACTTGAGCCCAAGCGTGATACGCCGCACTGCGAGTAGCGCCATGGATCAGGGAGAGCAAAGCCTCGTATTGGGTTTGGCATATCGACCACCTTATGCCTGGCAAGCCTTATTAGCCTATCTCAAAGGCAGAGCCATGCCAGGCTTAGAATATGTGGATGAAGAACGATATCTACGCAGTGTGCGCCTAGATGGTTGCAGTGGTTGGATCAGTGTCAGCCACAAGCCCGAAAAAAACCAGTTGATGGTGGAAATAGCTAGCAGTTTACTGCCCGTGCTAATGCCCTTACTATCCCGCGTACGTCGGCAATTTGATGTCGAGGCGCATCCCTGTATGATTGCTTCGCACTTGGAGCAAGATTCTCTCTTGGCTGCTCAGATCGCTAAAACACCGGGACTGAGAGTACCTAGCGCTTTTGAACCATTTGAATTAGCGATACGCGCAATTCTCGGACAACAAGTGAGTGTGGCAGGCGCCACGACGATTTCTGGGCGCCTAGTAGAACGCTTTGGCGACTTAATGAACCCACCTCATCCGCAACTAAGCTACCACTTCCCCAGTCCGCAAAAATTGGCGCAAGCTGACATAGGGCAATTGGCGCAACTTGGTATGCCGCAAAGTCGCGCTACTACGCTGAAGGATTTTGCGATGTTCGCCGCCAATGGTGGCTTGGAATTTCCCGCCAATGCTTCACTCGATGAGGTGGTAAGCCGCTTGAAAAGCGTCAAGGGCATAGGTGAGTGGACCGCCCAATACATCGCGATGCGCGCCCTACGTTTTTCGAATGCTTTTCCGGCGGGCGATTTAGGGCTACAAAAAGCCGCGGCTATCTTTCCCGAAACCCGCTGCAAGGAAAAGGATCTACTGCAAGGTTCGCAAGCATGGGCACCCTGGCGTGCTTACGCTGCGCTATTGTTGTGGCAATCGTTGTCCTAAGGGCTATTGCGGGTCAACACTACCTTGGTCTCGGAAAGCTTATCGTGCCAACCGCGTTCTCCGAATAGACACGAAAAAGCTTCGAATGGAATATATCGGGCAAATGTTCTTCCAACAATCTGACCAAAGCTCGCTTGATGACCAGACTCATTAAGCACTTTTGTACCAAAAACCCATTTGCCTGGTGTTCTACCCCAGATACCCTCGAAGAACACATAGTAGGCCGTCATCAATACCAGCCCAATCAGCATATCTGGAACTGACTGCATTTTTCTTAGACCTGCTTCGCCAAATACGCCACCTACGAACAAGCCTACGCAAAATGCCAAAAAAATAAAACCAAGATAATCGACTATCAAGGTGCCAAATCTTCGTCCCTTGCCTGCAAGTTTTGCTTCTTCTTGATATTGCACCTGATCCAGTGTTGCTACGGGTGTTTGGTAAGGATTGATTTCTGTACTCATGAAGTTTCCTTTTTTTGGTTTGGCGGTACGACTTGACTATTCCCTTGGTCTTGAGGGTAGCTAGTAGATCGAAAAATCCCACCTTCGTGTTGGCGGGCGCTCAGATGCTATTGTGGAGAAATGCTTAAGTCTTGATTCCATCCCTCCACATGAATCAAATACCGAGTTGCTTTGCCGATGCCATAGGAAAGCAATGCTTTTTTTTGCAATAAATCGCCTAGATCACGAGTCGCTGTGGCTTTTGAAGTGCTGGTCATTTTGGCATACTTATCAGCACTTAGTCCACCCACAAAACCACCGTCACCGGCATCCAATAGTTTTTGTAAGACCTTACGTTGTCGCGGATTAAAATTTGTCTGCGTATGCGACGACCAAAAGCGGGCTTTTTGTATCGCATAATTCATATGCTGCTCACTATTTTGACATGCTGAAACAAGCTGCCTAAGAAACCAAGTCACCCAATCGGTGATATTTAAGTCCTCAGTATGGCTCAGTTTTTGAGCTGCATTCAAAACATCATAATATTCCTTACGATGTGCCAGCAAGGTACCCGACAGTCTTGTCAACCCCTCTATGCCAAGCAATTTCAATTGCTCATCCTGTGCTAAGGCCATATCGACTATTACTCTGCCAATACGACCGTTTCCATCTTCAAACGGATGTATAGTCTCAAACCATAAATGGGCAATCGCTGCCCGCACCAGCCCATCTACGTAATAAGTTTGTTCTGGCGGCGCGTTAAACCATTCCAAAAAAATCTCTATTTCTTCATATACTTTTGAAGAAGGTGGTGCCAAATAGTGCACCACTTCTTTGCCAACGCTACCACTGACGATCTGCATAGGTTCAATAGAATTACGAAACTGCCCCACTTGTATCCGATGAATACCGGAGAACCCCGCAGGAAACAGCGCCGCTTGCCAACGACAGAGGCGATCTATAGTAAGTCGATCACCTGCATTTTTCGTCGCATCAAACATCACCTCGACCAAACCATCAACGTGATGCGGGCTACTTCTGGTATCACTAAAACCCAACTTACGCATGACAGAAGAACGCACATGTTCAATATTAAGCGACTGGTCTTCTATCGCCGCGGTTGCAATCGCTTCTTGCACCCACACTTCCTGTCCTAGATGCTGCATGCTCGCCGTCCCAAATCCAATAGCAAAGGCTTTTCCTGCCAGCAAGCCAAGCTGTGCACGTGCATGTGCTAGCGGTTCGGCCAACACATGCATATCGTAGTGACAGCGCGGCCAACTCGGATGCTGCCAAATGTATTTGAGAGTTTGAGCTGTATTCATGGTCTTTATGGATCAAGTTCTGAGCCGTATTTTAGGTCTTTACGGCTCAGATGTCGAGAACTTGTGTGATACGAGCACTCGGGTCTCACTCACTTGCCACACTCACTTGCCACACTCACTTGCCACACTCACTTGCCACACTCACTTGCTCCACTCGATTGAGCTGCTCTGCCTAGCATCACCACCACGCAACCGCTTAGTTTTTCGGTTTGCTCACACCCGTGAAGGCTTTTTTCTATTCGGTATGCGTCGACCCTAAAGTATTTCTTGAGGGACGATTAATTATTTGTCTCTGTCGTACTCTTCATTTCTCCCTTATTCTGACACATCTGCTGCACCATCTTTCCAACTAAATAGAAAAATAGGTTCCATAGAATGACCAAAAACATGATCTTCAAGAAGGCAATTTTAGGCCTTAGCTTATCAAGCAGTACTATGTACTTAATCGCTTGCGGCGGTAGTAGTGCTGGATCGGCGACCCCGGCTACAAGTGCAACTGCGACTCCGATTGCTGTGGTACCTGAAATACCCTTGAATCGCCCAGTAACTAAGGATTGTGAGAATGGCGCGGTGATCACGGCCATCACGCCGAACGCTGGTCTGGCCAGAGTCGG
>JAIELM010000568.1 GCA_019752975.1 Undibacterium sp.
CGTCTGCGTTTTCATAGTGATAGCGATCTCATCACCACGCTTGCCAAGTTGCATGCCAATTTACACCAAGCGCGCCAAGATGGCTTACTTTGGCGAGTACAAAGTGACGACTATGTGTTAGAAGCAGAGCGCTATGGTGGCGCGGCAAGTTTGGCATTGTGCGAACAATTATTTTGCATCGATTCGGGCGATGTCTTCGCCCTATTGGAAATAGAAGAAGAATTTTCCGGTATGCATCAGCGCTGGTTATACGCTTTAATCTCTATAGATTATTATGCCCAAGCCCTATTCCCTGGTGAGGAAGAACGTACCGAGTTCATTGAAAAAATTGCTAACAACTATATTTCCGAACATTCCAGCCCTAGCACGCGTTCTAGTGTGCAAGTTTCCTTGGGTGCGCGTTTTAGAGATCTGCGTAAATCGATAGACGTGATACGTCGCGGCAGTCCCGCTGTCAACGCGTGGCGAGAATATTTGCAAGCTCGTCTAGCGCAACGTGAATCAGTCATCGCCGCAATTCGCGAACTCATTAAAGACTTACCAAAAGAGCGCAGTGATAGTGTCTGGCACAGTTTAATGCACATGCACAGCAATCGTTTGGTGCAAAGCGACCCACGTCGCCATGAAGCGGTATTGTACGATTTTACGCGGCGTTTAGAACGCGCTAGGCAGGCGGCTAAACGTAGCAATGTAAATCAAGCTGTGCCCGCAAATCAAGTGAGACAAGAAGCTGTTGTGGAGAACGGCCAAGATGCATAAAGTTCTCAAGGAAGTCGCGCCGCGCTTTATTACAGGGGTGATTAGTCGCCTAGAAAAAGACATTCTCCAAAGTACCGATGATTACACCTACTCAGGTGGTTTGGCGGGTAAATTACTCGCATTGACGTGCCTTACCCACCAGCATGGAACTCAGCCCGTCGATACCGATGCGGTGGAGGAGGCGCTCAATCTTTGTCTTTCCTCACTGCCCAGACATGGGATGGGTCTATTTCAAGGTGCCACCGGCATACTATTTTGTGCTTTAGAGTTAGATCGACATTTTGGATTTGAGATGGCGCAGGATGCTGCAAGCGACTACGACGCCTACATCATAGAGAGCATAATGTACGATCAAAATCTGCCTTTTCATTTTGATCTGATCAGTGGTATGAGTGGCTTGACCACCTATGCCACTTATCGCGCAATGCATGGCGGAACATCGGAGTTACTGCATCATTGCATTGATAAACTCAAGAAGATGTCGTCCGATGATGATGGTTCCAGTCACTGGTTTACGCCCGCCGCCTGGATACGCGGTTTTTCTATGGGGGATGGTAACCCTTTGGGGTGTATCGACTTAGGGCAGGCACATGGGCAACCTGGTGTGCTTTCGGCCTTGGCTTACGCCATCGCCAGCGGACAAGACCGACGCGAATCGACATTTCAGTTGCTAAACCGGGGCTTAATCGATTTGGCGAAGCACGAACGCCAAAACGAAGCTGGTCACTATGGAACTTCGGCTGGACAATCGGGTGTTTCTAGATGTGCATGGTGCTATGGTGATTTGGGTCCTATCAGTGCCTTGCGTTTAGCAGCATGTGCGCTCGGTGAGCCTAGCTATGACGCTTGGGCCGAACGTATTCTGGCCAATATGGCAGTAAAAGACGCAGGCCATCTAGGGTTTCACGATGCGTGGATGTGCCACGGCACAGTTGGCTCGGCTTGGTTACTGCACCAGCTGAGTCGCGACCATCAAGACCTAATTAACCGCATTCACGACCTACACGATGAAGGTGGTGATATGAGTATTTTATTTAGTTTGGAAAATGATCCCAAGCTGGAGTTGGGTATTTTAGAGGGCTTTTCAGGCGCCGCCTTAGCGCTTAACGAAATGATGGGAAATCAATCACTGCTGCATTGGTCACTCCCGTTTTTGGCCGGAAAGAATGCATTAAAAAGCTAGAATAAGGAAGTCTAAATAAGGAAGTCTAACCAAATCTCGCAAGAGAGTAGTAGCTGTTTTAGGGTCCACAGCTTAACAGGGCCTCCATGTTAATTTGGAACTTTATTATGAATAAGAAATTAAAATTAGGTTTTCGCCCCACCTCAGTACGTAATTTAACCTCCACAGAGTTAGACACCGTGGCGGGCGGCGACCTTACTTGGCAAGCTGCCTGTCGCACGCAAGCAACCGACTGTTGTCCCGTCTCTGCGGGATGTCAGACACTAGCCGCATCCTGTCCTCCAGGATGTGCGAGCCAAGCGCAATCTTGTGGTGGTGGATGTCAGACACAAACACCATCTTGCATTTGTTCTAACAACAGAAGATGTCCAACAAATACACCTGATTGCAATTTAGAATGAACTGTATTCACTCGCATTTAAGCTAAAAACAGCGATTGGACAGACTTGAGTGCCGATTTTTCGGCTTTCTGCTAGGCGTCGTTGACGCAGTCTCTATTTCGGTTGAATGAAAGTATTCAACCCCAAGAAGAGCAATATCTGAGAGTCGAAAAAGTATACCAAGCTGTTCATAATATACGCACTCACGAGCTAATTGCCGTTGCTGGGCTTAACCGAAAATTTCCATTAGGATTTTTGATGATGATGAGTGCAGTTTTCGAGAAGGTTTTGCCGCGAATCAGGCGCCAATAGCTAGCTATTGGAAATGAAGAGCAACAAAAATGGTCGAAAATGCGCCGTCAGCGCAAAAATAGCACCGCAGGTGCGCCTGATGGAAAACCTCGGTTTAATGTAGTACTCCATGCTAATTATTGGCACAAATGACAAAAAGCATGCCATCATGCACAGCCCAAATTGACATAATAGGACAACATGCTGTTTAGAAAACAAGCCGTCGAATATCAGACGCAAGGCAGTGCCGAGGGACATATTTTGTTGCGGAGTCCTAAGATGTTCTGGTTTTTTTCTGTGAGTTCTCTGTTCTTATGCTTAGTTCTAATTTTATTATTGATCCGCGGGCACCATACCCAAAGGGCGCATATCAGTGGGCACTTAGTGTGGAATAAATCGGCGTTGGTGATACGTGCGCCCATTGCAGGCCTAATCCAAGCAATCAAAGTGGATGAATCTGCCCAGGTCAAATTGCAACAAGCATTGTTTGATATTAGCGTGCTCAAAAACAACTACGAGATCACTTCCCCTAGCACGGGTCAAATTGAGCTGATCCAAGTCAATGTAGGACAAAACGTAGACAAGGATCAGATCCTGGCGCAATTAATTCCAGCGGACGCACAACTGCAGGCGGAAATGTATGCGCCTTCAACCGCAATTGCCTACATCAAAGCTGGGCAGAAAGTTTCACTCAGATATGGCGCTTTTCCCTACCAAAAATTTGGGCAATTTAATGGCGTAGTGAAGCAAGTGAGCCGTATGGCGCAGAACA
>JAIELM010000378.1 GCA_019752975.1 Undibacterium sp.
GGTTGATCACGAGTGTAATGATTGCTCGGCAACTTAAGAAATAGCGATACCGAGTTCTTTGGAATCAGTGCGCGCCGTTGTAGCTAAGCCAATCCAGTTAGGCTTTTGCCTTACTTTAGGTGTGCTTAGCACACCTAGTCTATGCGCGTAAACTGAGCGTTTCAAACTTATCTGGTACAAAATACCCGTCTCACAGGAGGTTGGTGTAAGTATTCCCGCCCAGGATCTGGTGCTTTGTAGCATTTGCCATTTACCTTGGTAATGCGTGAACCGTCAGCTAAGTTGTAACTACCACTGCCGCTTTCTCCCACCACACTGGCGTTTTCCTCGGCATGTATTTTTTGTTCAGTGGCCAAGCGCTCACGTAAGATGGTGTTGGGCGCACGTGCCGCGCTGAGTGTTTGGTTTTCTCGTTTGATATTCGCTTCTAAATCCATTGTGAGACTTTTGATGTCACGTTTGATGGGTGTGTCGTGGCTGCTGAGTGTTTCTGTTATTGAGCTAGGAACCGGCTTATTTTCTAGCTTATTTTCTGGCCGTGACGGAGATACAAATGCTCTGATGCTGGCGGTTTTCTGGGGAGTGACTTTGGCTTTTTGCTTAATCGCTTCTAACGCAGGTAAGTTTTTTGTTGGGGCTAGTAGTAGAGCCACTTGCATGGTTTTATTGCTGAAAATGCGGTGGCTAGGCAGCTGCCGTAGGGCAAAATACAGGCCCAACAAGTGCAAAATAAGTACCAGCAGAAAATAATATACTCGCATAGAATTTCAGCGTCTTGTCATGGTGTAAAACGGTGAGCATACGCCAAGATGGGTTACCGCTTCAATGAATTTATGCATAAGAGCAAGTAATACGCCACTGGGTAGCAATCAACAGTACCTGGTAAAGAAAATCCTCACAGTTTTTCGCATTGCGCTTACACTTTCGCCTGTTCTCAATACTCTGTGATCTGTCATGAAATTTTTACTCGGTCTGTTTGTTGCGGCTTTGCTGTTTATTGGCGGCGTTTTAATTTACGTCTATGGCGTGTTAGCGCCGGGCTTACCACCCTTGACAGCGGTGACCGATTACAAACCTAAAATACCTTTACGTATCTATACCGCAGACAATACCTTGATTGGTGAGTTTGGCGAGGAGCATAGGGATTTTGTGCCTATTAATGAGATTCCTGATCAGTTGAAAAAAGCCATCATCGCGATTGAAGATGCGCGTTTTTATGAGCATGGCGGTATCGACTATATTGGAATGACACGCGCGGTCTTAGCAACGGCGACCGGTAGTATGCAAGGTGGTGGTACGATTACCATGCAAGTGGCGCGTAATTTTTTCTTGACGCATGAGCGTTCTATTACACGCAAATTACGTGAAATTTTATTAGCCCGTCAGATCGAGGCTGCACTCACCAAAGACCAAATTTTAGAGTTGTATATGAACCAGATTTATTTGGGACAGAGAGCACATGGTTTTTCTAGCGCGGCACGGACTTATTTTAATAAAAATTTGAAAGAACTAAGCATTGCCGAGAGCGCGATGCTGGCAGGCATCCCAAAAAATCCAGCGCGGCATAATCCAGCGGTTAATTTCGACAAAGCCAAAGAACGTCAAATCCTTGTTTTAAGAAGCATGCAAAAACATGGCGACATCAGCGAGGCGCAATACGAAACTGCTAGCAAAGAAAAACTCCACGTCGTCAAAGTACCTAGCTTTGAATCACATGCTGCTTATGTCGCCGAGATGGTAAGACAAAATATCTATGCTCAGTTCAAAGACGATGCATATACCATGGGTCTCAAAGTGATCACCACGATCAACAAGGACGAGCAAGAAGCGGCTTACGAGTCGCTACGCCGCAATGTCTTAGCCTACGATCAAAGACATGGTTATCGCGGCCCTGAAGCTTTTATGACGCTATCTAGTGATGCTGCAGTGAGGGATGATGGGATTGATGAGTTTTTACAAAAATATCCCTCCAGCGAAGGTTTGACCGCGGGCGTAGTTACCGAGGTAAGCGCTAAATTAATTAAGGCCGATTTATCCAGCGGTGAATCGGTAGAAATCAGTGGCGAGGGTTTGCGTCTAGCCAATGCCGCACTACAGGCAAAAGCCAAGCAAGATTTGAAAATTCGTCCAGGTGCATTGATCCGCGTGATGCAAAATGCCAAGGGTAATTGGCTCATCACGCAAGCGCCAGAAGTGGATGCTGCCTACGTCTCCTTAAATGCGCAAGACGGTTCTTATCGCGCGTTGGTGGGTGGATTTGACTTTAATCGCAAAAAATTTAACCATGTCACTAGCGCTTGGCGTCAGCCCGGTTCTTCTATTAAACCCTTCATTTATTCTGCGGCGATTGAAAAAGGTTTTTATCCAGCGACCTTGATTAATGATGTGCCCTTGTCGAGTACCGCGGAACAAGAGTTGAAATGGGATCCGCGCAATGATGACGGTAAATACGACGGTCCCATTGAAATGCAAAGAGCCTTAGCACAATCAAAAAATGTGGTCGCGGTACGGATATTAAAGTCGATAGGCGCCAGTTATGGACGCGATTATTTACCACGTTTTGGCTTTGAATTGAATAAGCAACCGTTGAATTTAACTTTGGCCCTAGGTACTGGTTCGGTCACCCCTCTGCAATTAGTCGGTGCTTATGCGGTCTTTGCCAATGGCGGGTATCAAGTCAAACCTTGGTTGATAGAAAAAGTCCTCGACGCAAAAGGGACGGTGTTATTTCAAGCCAAGGAGCCAGCTACGCCAACGGAAGAATCCCGCGTTCTAGATGCGAGAAATGCGTTCGTTATGGATAGTATGCTGCGTGAGGTTGTTCGCTCCGGTACGGGGGCAACGGCATCACAACGTTTGGCAAGGCATGATTTGGCGGGCAAAACCGGCACCACCAGTGATGCAGTGGATGGCTGGTTTGCTGGTTATGCAGGCAATATAGTGGCGGTCTCATGGATGGGTTACGACGAACCAAGATCCTTGGGCGGTAGAGAATTTGGTGCCACGGTTGCCTTGCCTATTTGGATTGACGCCATGCGCCACGCCTTAGCGGGTAAGCCAGAAATTGCTAGAGCAGTACCTGAAAATCTGGTGAATGTCGACGGTAAGTGGATGTACCTAGAATACCAAGATGGCGCTGGGATGAAGACTTTGGATATGACTGAACTTCCACCGGTGACTCCACCACCGGAGCAATAGAAGAGGATAGTATTTGATGATGCTCGATAGGTAGACGATTGCATGGAGAAAAAATGAATCCACTCTTCAATCAACGCGGCGAACATCACAAAAAAACAAATCAATTGGTCGACGTCATCGCCCTAATAGAGTGAATATTCAGCGGCACAAGATTATTTTTTGGAGCAAAAAAAAGCCCGCAAA
>JAIELM010000488.1 GCA_019752975.1 Undibacterium sp.
ATCTTTTCGCCAAATAAAGTCGGCAGCGTGCTCACGCGAAAATCGATCGCCTTGCTGGGCGACAAAGCGAGTTTCATCCGTCCATCTTGCGGTACACGCTTTTCGGAAATATCAAGTTTAGAAATAACCTTGATACGCGAGACTAATTTGTCTTTGATGGCTAGCGGTGGTTGGGAAATTTCGCGCAATTCACCGTCGATGCGAAAACGGATGCGATAAAATTTTTCAAATGGCTCAAAGTGTAAATCGGAGGCACCCATGTTGATCGCATCAATCAACATTTTTTGCAAAAATTTGACCACCGGCGCATCATCAACTTCAGCCGCTTGCGCATCCGCGACACCTGAACTCATGTCCTCTTCGTTAAATTCTAACTCGTAGTCATCCGCAGATAAGTCGGTGAGTGTTTGTTCTGAAGTTTTACTGAGCTTATCAATGATTTTCATCAATGCGTCATGCTGCACGATGACTAAATCAACGGAGAGTCCAGTTTGAAATTTTATTTGGTCAATCGCAACCGTATTGGTGGGATCGGATAAGGCAATCGAAACTTTGTTCGCTTTCTTGGAGAGTGCGAGTACCTTGTGAGTCTGCATCATTTTGAGGTCAATGATTTTCTCTGGTAGAGCACTGTCTGAAAACGCCGATAGATCCATTTGCGGATAACCAAATGTTTCCGAACAAAAACTGGCTAGATCCTGTGTATTGATGGCGCCGCTATGAATTAAGGCATCTAAGAAATGGGATTTATCGACTGCAATTTTTTTTTGTATCGTGTCGATTTGCACTGCAGAGACGGCATTGGCCTGTACCAAAGCGCGGGCGAGGCCAGAGGTGGGCAAGGCGCTGGGATTGGGGGGGACAGCTGACATAGGTTACGCTCGTAAAATAGAAGTGCATTCATCTTATTGTGATAATGCAAGCAAGTAAGCCTTTTGTAAACAGACAAATCAGTTTACTGCTTATTCGCAAATTAATTGTTACTTTTATGCAACTTAAGCCGGCTATTTTAGTGATTCCTGTTCACTGCTAAATAGGCTAAGTCCAACAAGGCTTGTTTGTAGGGCGACTCCGGTAACTGCGCAATGGCTGTTGTGGCGAGCTGTGCCGCCTTTTTTGCTTGCTCCTCAGTGTACGCTAATGCGCCAGATTGTGTAATGGCAGTGAGGATGGCTGCAAATTGAGATTCATCACCTTGTTCTATGCAATTACGCACCAAATTCTGTTCGGATTCGTTGCCGTTTTTCATTAAGTAGATGAGTGGCAGAGTTGGTTTGCCCTCGCGTAGGTCGTCGCCTACATTTTTGCCGATTTCCTCCGCTTTACCCGAGTAATCGAGTACATCATCGATCAGTTGGAAGGCCGTGCCTAGCGAGCGGCCATATTCACCTGCAGCTTCCATTTGTGCTGGCGTAGCGCCACTCACAAGGGCGCCAATTTGTGCGGCGGCTTCAAATAATTTCGCTGTCTTACAGCGGATAACCTCAAGGTAACGCTCTTCACTGACATCGGGATCATGCATATTTAGCAGTTGCAGCACCTCGCCCTCGGCGATCACATTAGTGGCATCGGCTAGTATGCGCATAATTTGCATGCTATCCACGCTCTCAATTGAGACCATCATTTGGAAGGCGCGTGAATATAAAAAATCGCCGACTAACACCGACGCTGCATTGCCAAATAAAGCGTTGGCGGTTTGTCTTCCACGTCTTAGGGAGGACTCATCCACCACATCGTCATGAAGTAATGTAGCAGTGTGAATAAATTCCACAATCGCCGCTAAATCATAGTGATTCTTCCCTTGATAAGCATAAGCCTTGGCCATGAGTAGCACCAATACTGGGCGAATGCGTTTGCCGCCAGCGCTAATAATGTATTCGGAAATTTGGCTTACCAGCGCCACATCGGAATGCAGTTGTTGACGTATCACAAGGTTGACCGCATCCATTTCTGGTGCAATCAATTGATTGATAGAGTTTTGTTTGGGTGTGGCAGACAAGGGCATATTTCCGCAAAAAATCCAAGATTGAATTGGGCGTGATTATACGATGCTAATGAACTCTTGCAAAATGGATGGGGTTTTACGGAAACTGAAAATAAGTATTGCAAAAAAAATTGTTAGCCCAAACAATAGGAACTCATTTTATTCGTTGAATTGGGAGCGCTATGCCATTTGCGTTAAAGGGATTATTTTTCACCTTCATTTTTTCGTTTGTCACCAGTGCACAAGCCAACACCAAACCGGCCTTGCCTGTAGTGGGTTGGATTCCGGCTTACGGTATCGACAATTCGGTCACTGCGATCAATTCTCATCCTGCGATCGCTGCTGGGTTAAGTAAAATTGGCCTGCAATTTTGGAATCCAAGTCCGGACGGTAAGTCTCTCGTGTATGCACCGATAGATAAGGGAGGCAAACTGGTTACCGACCAAGATGTGACAAAGTTAGTGCAATGGGCTAAGCAACGCAAGATTCAAATTGTTTTAACGGTCTACAATAACTCGCAAGTGATGGCTAAATGGGATTGGGATTTGGCAAGGCGCGCTTTTGCGGAAAACCGCTCATCGTTTACTGACGCGCTGATTAAAGAGATGAATCGACACGGTTTAGATGGCATTGATCTTGATTTAGAGGGCGAGGGTAGTTTTGATAGCGATCGCCCGGCTTATGCGAAATTTGTAAAAACCTTGTCTGCTCGGCTTAAGAAACAGCATAAATCACTGACTATTGATAGTTTTCATAGCCCCTGTATGAATGCGCCTAACATGTCTTGGTGGCGTGACTGGCGCGGTCAGGTCGATGCGATACATAGTATGGGCTATCAGGATTTGTATGAAGGTAGTACAGACACTTTTACGCCCAAAGGTAAGTCAGTTTGTGAAGCTGGTGAGTCACTATTTAAATATAGCTGGCAAGCGCAATTTGGGAAACGCGCCGGTTATAAACAACATCAAATTATTATGGGTATGCCGACCTGGGTCGATGCTTGGGGTAAGGGCGGCTTGGGTGAGGACATCCGCTCACATGTCCAAGAAGCTCGGCAATTGGGGGTAGGCGTTGCTTTGTGGGATTTGCAATTGTCAGCCGAAAAATGGCGTACCGCCGAGACATGGCAGGCTCTTGGTGCATTGAGGGGGAAATAGTCAATTGATCCTGAAATATGCTTTATGCTGAAAAAATACGCAAAAGCCTTTGACCATCTTGGTAAGCCTATGTATAATCCGCAGTTCCCTTGAATTTTTGTTGCGCTGTTTATTGCTAGTAGGATTTATAGTAAAGCAGCTCGATGAGATTTAAGAGAATCCCTATTATTCAATTGATGAGGTTTCACATGTACGCGGTCATAAAAACCGGTGGCAAACAATATAAAGTTGTCGC
>JAIELM010000435.1 GCA_019752975.1 Undibacterium sp.
TGCCAATTCAAACACAACCTGCATATCATGCTCAACAATCAGCATGGTTTTACCAGCGCCAATGGTGCGCAGCAATGCTATTACGCTACGGCTTTCCGCAGGATTCATGCCGGAAGTTGGCTCATCCAACAACAAGCAGTGGGCACCAACAGCGATGGTCATGCCCAACTCTAATTTCCGTTGTTCCGCGTAACAAAGTTCCGCTGCGAGTTGCTCTGCCTTGCCCTGCAAGTCTAAGCTAACTAATAACTGTTCCGCTTGGGCGCCAACTTGAGTCAGTTGATTTAAGCGCCGCCAGAACTGATAACGATATCCTAAACGCCACAGCACGGCACAACGCAAGTTATCCAGCACTGACATACTCGAAAAAATACTACTGATCTGAAAACTCCGTGCCAATCCTCGCCGCGTAATTTGAAAGGGACTCAATCCTGAAATGACTTCCCCCTCCAGATAAATACTACCGCCGCTGAGTTTTTTACGGCCAGAAATAAGATTAAAAAGACTCGATTTCCCAGCGCCATTAGGTCCGATGATTGCTAGCTTTTCACCCTGTTTGACAGCCAAATCAATACCACGAATGATCTCCGATTGACCTAGTTTAAGACTGACATTTTGTAGGCTTAGGCTAAATTCGTTCATGCTGAGCTTACCTGATTTACTTGACTTGACGACCGTAGTTGCCTCTGTTTCATCACTGAGCGCAAAGAAATCAGACCTAGCAGTCCCAAGAAACTTAAAGCTAGCGCAAGGATCCAGACCGGCCAATCTCGTAGCGAAAGGTCGAGTCCAAAAAACGGCAAGCTAGGTGCATCGTTCGAGCTAAAGCGCACACGATAAATGGATTCGACCGCGACGACAATGCCTGAAAAAAACACTGTTCCGGCAATGAGCACTCCACCGATGAAGAGTAAGTATCTGCACAAACCCTGCTGTCGGTAAGCAGCCACCAGATCAATGACACACATCGCGATGAGACCAGCAAGCCCATTGGGCGCGAACAAGACGACTGCGATAAAAAATAGACCTGTATAAAACTGCCACGCTGGACTAAACTCGGATAACACAACGGTCATCAGCACAACAAATACCGCACCTAAAATCGGTCCATAAAAATAGCCGACGCCACCGATAATACAAAACAACAGAACCATTCCCGAGCGCAGCGCTCCGACGTTTTCGGCAGTCGCAATTTCAAAATTGATCGCGGCTAAACCTCCAGCGACAGCAGCGAAAAAACTCGAAATCAAGATCATCAAAAAGCGTATTAAGCGCGGATTAAAACCAATAAATGCCAATCGCTCGGAGTTATCTCTCAGTGCATTTGCCAGCTTACATAAAGGCGTCCTGATAAAGAACATCATCGCTAAAATACACAATAAAGTCCAAATAATAATGAGGTAACTCACCTGAATCTGCGGGCCAAAACTGATCCCCAAATAAGCGACTCCCGAGACACGATTTGCACTTACACCGCCTTCCCCGCCAAAAAAACCTGGAAACATCAGCGCACTTGCAAATACCAATTCACCCAGCCCAAGACTGATCATCGAAAAACTGATGCCCGACTTTTTGCTAGAAATAAATCCAAAAAACAAGCCAAAAAAAATGCCTGCAAAACCTGCCACGAGAGGCACTAAACTCGTAGGCATACTCAGCGTACCAGCACTAATCTGCCGCATCGCATGAATCGCCACAAAACCACCCAAACCGGAATAAACCGCGTGACCAAATGAGAGCAAACCAGTTTGCCCTAAGAGCAAATTGAAGGACAGGGCAAAAATACTGGCGATACAAATTTGGTTGATGAGATTGAGTGCCGTGCCAGTGCGGAAAAACATGGGCAAAGCAAGAAGGAGCGCAGCCAAAGCAAGATAACTCAACACGCCCTTGTTGCGTGTCGGTGAAAAAAAACAAAAAAGACGCGAGCTTAAACGCATTCGTCATCCTTATTCCCAAGCAAACCCTGCGGTCGAAAGATCAATATCAAGATCAGCATGAGGTAAGGCAGCACAGGCGCAAGTTGAGAGATACTAATATTCAACAGTGCATAAGAAAAATGTGAGCTCGGCACAATCAAGCCTAAGAAAGCCAGCAGAGATAGAGGCGAGTAGTCCATGGTGACGGCAAAAGTTTGTAGCAGACCGACCAGCAGCGAAGCAAGAAAAACCCCCTTCAAGCTTCCCATTCCTCCCACAACAATCACCACAAAAATAATACTGCCAACACTCGCTGCCATGTTTGGTTCTGTGGCGAACGCAGCGCCTCCGACGGCTCCTGCCAATCCGGCCAAGGCGCAGCCCGCGGCAAACACCCACATAAAAATACGCGGTAGATTATGCCCTAGGGCTTCGAGCATCGTGGCTTGAGTGAGCGCAGCACGGATGATTAAGCCAACTTTGGTCTTGATCACCAAAATATAGATAAAGAGTAGCATGACCAAGGAGATCGCCATCATGAAGCCGCGATACAGCGGTAACTTACTCGAATAAATAGTCAGTAGCGTACCTTGCAAAGAAGGGGGAATGGCATAGGGCATGCTAGTCCTTCCCCATAGCAACTGCACCAGCTCCACAATTAAATACGATAGACCAAAGGTCAACAGCAATTGAGATATCTGGCCATATTGATGAACTCGGCGCAAGGCAAAACGCTCGATCAATGCACCAAACAAACCCGTTACTAAAGGTGCCAAACACAAGCCCCACCAAAATCCTAGCCATGCACTAAAACTGTAGCCGAGATAGGCACCCAACATGTACACCGCCGCATGAGAAAAATTGAGCACCCCCATCATACTGAAAATCAAAGTCAGTCCCGCCGACAACATGAACAGCAACAGGCCATAACTTAGGCCATTGAGTAAATTGATGAGTATGAATTCCAAGGCGAGCGAATTTAAGGTCGAGTCATTTGGCAGGAACTCGGTTGTGCCGCCACATAGGCATCGATTTTCCGCACCGTTTTCCAACCAAAACCAGTATTTTCTTGATCGAATTTAATCTCTTTACCATTGGTTTTAACCCAATTGGATAGATACATGGTTTGTTGAAGCTGGTGGTCGGATTTTCGCATAACTGCTTCGCCACTAAAGAGGTCGACTTTCATACCTTCTAAAGCAAATGCAACTTTAACAGGATCGATTGAAGCGCTGGCTTTTATTGCTTTGGCCAGACTAGCAACAGCCCAAAAAGTCGATGCGGAATAAAAGTCATCATGGTATTTTTGTTTAAAACCACTGACAATTTCTTTACCCAATATCGAATCATTATTTGGATGCCAGTAGCTAATCATTTTTACTTTATCGATACCGGCCGCACCCATCGCGCTGGGCACACCTGTGGTGCCAGCATAGTAGGTATAAAAATG
>JAIELM010000494.1 GCA_019752975.1 Undibacterium sp.
ATCTTTGGTAGCTACAAGACAGCCCAAAACTCTCCGAAAAAGCAGCATACAAATTCAAGAAGCCACCGAAGTGTATGTCAGCAGCGCATCGATTTGGGAAGCAACGATCAAGGCTTCGTTTGGCAAGTTAAGCGTCGATGTTGATCAGCTCGTTGCCGAGATCAGTAAAAGCGGCTTTCAAGAGTTACCCATCACTGCAGCACATGCCGCGATGGTCGCCCGTTTGCCGGACATTCACAAAGATCCCTTTGATCGTATTTTGATCGCACAAGCGATGAGTGAACCACTCCGATTTTTGACCGCGGATGGTATATTGAATGGGTATTCTGAATTGGTGGAGATTGTTTAATCTTGTAGGGCGGGTGCAACCCGCGCGGTTCATAAACCGATCAAATATGCACATGGGCTAGGCGGCGCGGGTTGTACTCGCCCTACAACGTTCCTCAAAATGTGCATGACTCTTAAAGTGGCGAAAAATTGGGCCAACCATTTGTTACTAAGGAATTTGTATGACATTTTCTCTTATTGAAATCGAGCAGCATGCCGCGCAGCTGGCACCGAATGAACGCGCTAAACTCGCTGAATTCCTTCTCGAATCTTTACAAAGCCAAATTGATGCTGATATTATACAAGTTTGGGATACGGAAATTTCACAGCGCGTCAGCGCCTATGAGAATGGAGAAACAGCCACTTTTTCAGCAGAAGTCGTCTTCGCTGAGGTGAGACGCAATTCTTAGTCACCTGAGTGACTCCAGTGAAGAAAATTGAATTTATCGCGTTAGCGCGTGAAGAATTTTTGGCTGAGGTAGCGTTTTACAACGCCGCGCAATTTGGACTTGGCTTCAAATTTTCGATGGCTGTTGAAAGAGCAGTGAGGCTCGCTTCAGTGTTTCCTGATGTCGGATCAGTCTGGTTCTGGAACCCGACGTGTGATCGTCAAAGGTTTTCCATTTTCGGTCATTTACAAGTCATTCGCAGATCGCTTAATTGTTTTTGCGGTTGCCCATCAGTCTCGCCGTCCTAGATATTGGAGTGCGCGGGTTGGTGAAATTCGCTAGATGTTTGTTTGTGATAGTTTGACCTCGCGCTGCGTAATAGGCGAAGTCGTATTACACCGCGCTATCGCAAAATAAAAAACGGTAGAAATAATTTATTTGCATATCAAAGGTACTAAAATAATGATGAAACTGCTTATCGCCACCACCGCCTTTCTATTGAGCCTCATGAGCCTCACAGTGCAAGCTCAAAGCAAGGATATCAAGATCGGAAAAATCGAAACGATTCATTCGACAATCTTAAATCAGGAAAAAGATTTATGGATCTACGTTCCTAATCGAGATCTCAGTAGCTTGTTCGATCAAGGTAAATATCCTGTTGTTTATCTGTTAGACGGTGATGAACATTTTATTCCATTGATGGGGATGATACAGACGCTTTGCTCGGGCGATCTCAATTCTTCGTGCCCGCAAATGATCCTTGTCGGCATCAAGCCAGGTAATCGAATGAATGAGTTGACGCCAACTAAGGCGGGCTCCTTACATGCGCCGAAAACGATCATTGAAGCTTCGGGAGGTGGTGAACTTTTTACGCAGTTTATGGAAAATGAACTATTTCCCTACATCGAAAAAAACTATCCTACTGCGCCGCACAGAACATTGATCGGGCATTCAGTTGGCGGCCTATTTGTCATCAATACATTAGCTCATCATCCAAATATGTTCAATAACTACGTCGCGATTGATCCCAGCATGTGGTGGGATAACCGCAAACTAGTGAGTGATATGAAAACAGCGCTTTCGACACAGTCTCTAGCTGGAAAATCTCTATTTGTCGCAATTGCCAATAACATGACGTCGAATTTCACTTTGCAATCGGTGATAAAAGATACCTCGACAAAAACCAATTCTATTCGATCCAACTTAAAATTGAAGGCGATACTAGAGAACGATAAAGTAAGTAAGCTACGATCAAAGTCTCACTATTATCCAGATGAAAATCACGGAACAGTGCCGCTTATCGCAGAATTCGAGGCATTGCGGTGGTTATTTGAACCTTTCCGTATCCAGAATCGTGAAGATTATTGGGAAGAAGAATTTGATGGAGTTAGCGCTATAAAACTTCGATTCGAGAAAGTGAGTAAACTCTTAGGATATCACGTGATTCCTCCGAATTTGATGGCCATTGATTTTGGCTATCCGCATCTGAAAGATAAACATTTTAAGAGAGCATACGAGTATTTCAGCTACAACCTAGAACTTTATCCCAATAGTTGGATAAGTCATGACGTTATGGGCGACTATTATTTAGCGACTAATGACAAAATCAAAGCTAAGGAAGAATTTCTAAAAGCACTCTCAATTTTTCGCTCGCCTGAAACTGAGAAAAAATTAGCAGAGCTAGAAAAATAGGCCATGTAGGGCGGGTAAAACCCGCGCCGCCCGACCTCGAAATTAACTCAGTTGATAATTTAAGCTTTAACCTTTAACTTGGCGAAAACCCAACTACAAAATCACCCCAACGATAACTTGTTAAAGTTTTTTTAGACACAAAATTGCGGCTTCGGTACCCTAGTCATCTTGGCGGCGCGGGTTGCACCCGCCCTACATTTTTGTTCTCGCCTGGCGTCACTGTCGCATTTATTCCCAAAAAAAAAGCGCTTCCAACTTCGAAGCGCTTTTTGCATTCAACATCTCAAAAAATACTACCCCAACTTAGCAAACGATTCCTTCATCTTACTCAAAGACGCAAAGAAGCCCGCCATGCGTTCTTTCTCTTGCTCGACCACCGCTGCGGGTGCGCGTGCTACAAAGCTTTCGTTGCCTAACTTGGCTTGTGCTTTGTTGATTTCGGCTTCGAGTTTTGCCATTTCTTTCGATAGGCGTTCGCGTTCGAACAAGCAAAGACGAACAAGCAAAGACACCCACATAAGAAAGCAACAAAAAAACGTCTCTCGCAATTTCTTAAGCGTATTTAGTTGCTTTTTGAGTGTCGCGTAGTGTCGAGTTAGAGACGCCAGTTACCTCACGCCCCCCCGCACAGCGGGAATCCTTACGGTCGGGCAAGCACTCCAGAACGCCCACTGCGCGCATTGCATAACGACGAAGGTGTATCAAAATTAAATCGCTGATTGATGGAAAACTGTATCAATTTTAAATCGCTGTTGACGACCGGAGCCGTATGAGTCGAGGGTCTCACTTACGGTTCTGAGAAAGCGTGAGCGGGAAGCTCCTATGCGCTACTTACCAATCGATTCGTTTCTTGATTATGCCCCCCCTGTCTTGAATAGATCCTAGAAACGGTGATTGGACGGCTACGAGTGTGCATTTTTTCGGTTTCCCAGCGCGGCGTGACGACGACGCAAC
>JAIELM010000275.1 GCA_019752975.1 Undibacterium sp.
GATCGCGTTTTTAAAAGCCTATGTGCCCAATGGTAAATCGCCGATGTGCGGCAACACGATTTGCCAGGATAGACGCTTCATGGTACGCGGTATGCCTAAATTAGAAGCTTTTTTTCATTATCGTAATTTGGATGTTTCTACCCTAAAAGAACTTTGTCGCCGTTGGAAACCTGAGTTGATTGCCGGATTTAAGAAGCAGCAAAAACATACTGCCTTGGCTGATATTATTGAGTCGATTGAAGAGTTGAAATACTATCGTGCGAATTTTATTCGCGAGTGAGAGCTAGTGAGTAATTCAGCGTTCTATGAAAACGCTGAATATATATTCGTTCATATTGATTTACAGGTTCTAACTACTGCGTGATTCTATTTCTACTTTATTTGTGTCGACTTCGCACGCTATATACCTGTTTGCTAGGTGATAGTTGCCACGGTATCTTTAGATGATAACCGTGGCAATAATTTTTTCGCGTGATTGTGTAGGGAAACTCGCAGTCCCGATAATGTTGTTTGATGACGACTCAAGCTTAAATTTGTTCTATTTTCTCTCAGCGAGTGGAAAACTCCGCCCCACTTCTGGACCCGTCACACCATCGATTCCCAAGTCAGCTAGGCATTTAAGTTCTGGAACCGAGCTTACGCCTTCCGCATAAATTTGTAGACCAAGACGGTGCATGATTACGCCTACGCCTTTGATGAAGGCTTGGTTACCATCGTTAAGTTCAAGGTGGCGCACAAAGCCGCTGTCGATTTTGACGTAATCTAATTTAAAGTCATGTAGTAAATTGATTTTATCAAATTGTTTGCCGAAGTGCTCTAGTCCTAATTTACAGCCGCTAGGGGCGATGTCGTGGTGGAAGCTACGGAAGCTCGCTAGATTGGCAAAGACGCCGTTTTCAGGAACTTCTAGCCAGAGTCGTTTTGCTGCAGCTGGTTTGCTCATGAGCATGGCGCGCAGCTGCTTTCTAAAATCATCGTTACGGATCGATTGCGCCGATAAATTGACGGCGATGTCATTGATGTTTTCACTGCGACTTAATTCTTCTAATGCCAATTTAATGGCGACTAAATCCAACTTATCGGTCAGTGCTAGTCGTTCGGCAATAGGGAGGAAGCGCCCAGCCGGAAACCATTCGCCGCCAAACATCAGGCGTAGTGCCGACTCTTTGTGTATGACCGTGCCGATATGGTTGCTTACTGGGAAGTAGGCTAATTTCACCCATTGTTGTTCTAACGCGCGTAGGATAAGTTTTGACCATTCTTCGGCGCTACGCGGCGCGTGCTCGATATTGAGTGGGATTGCTCTACAAATGGAGCTGTGACCAGTGGCCTCGGCACTGGCCACCGCGGCATCAATTTGAGAAAGTAAGGCTCCTGGTGAAATGCCAAAATCATAGCCACAGTACCCTATGTAAAACGCGATGTGCTCGGCGACGTCAGCGAATTCCCCTAGGCACTGGTCTAACAGCATGCCAGCGATAGTCTCGCTTTCATCTTGCCTAAAAAGCAGCGCGAAGTCCGTACCATTGAGTCGGGCTGCCAAACCATCCTCGAGTTTTTCCTGATGTTCTAATAGGGTTCTACCGAAATTTTTTAATAGCGTATCGGTGCGGTTGCGTCCCAAGGTTTTATTGGCGTCGCTTAGACCCGTGAGTCGCACAATAATGAGACTACCCGGCGGCGCGTTTTCTTCTTCTACTGTCGCTTGTAGCTGGGATATAAAATGGGCGCGGTTGGCGACCCCAGTTAAAGGGTCGGAATTGGCTTGCTTGCGCATAGATTCTAAACGTTCTGCTTCTTCGGCAAACATGGATTGGAGTAGGGCGACTGTGGAATTCATCGCTAGCGATAAATGCTTCAACTCAGGTACTTTGGATACTGGGGTGGTGATGAAGCGCCGTTCTGTCATTCCTCTGGCTTGGTCGATCACAATTTGTAGTGGGCGTTTCAGGCGGCGTAATACTAAGACAGCCAAATAGCCTGCGATTAGACCAGAAATACTTAAGGCATAAAACATGTCTTTGGTGGATTTCCACAGGGTTTGGTAGGCATCGATGCTTTGACTGACGACAGAAATGGTCCCTATTGGTTTCCATACGCTCATGATTTGTGCGTGGCCGGGAGTAGACACGATGGGGAACATCCGCATAAACCAATCGGGAACTAAGCTTTTTTCTTCTTTTGCGATTTTCTCTACGATCTTTTTTCCTCGTGCATCGGTGACGTAGATGCTGGCAAAATGGCCGTTATCAAATATGGATGTGACGACTAGTTCAAGATCCACAGGATCAATGTTTCTTTGACCCAAGGAAAGCGCGAGCACCGCTGCATTGTCTTCATTCTTTAGTCGCAACTGTTCATTGACATAGGTCCTTGAACTTATGGTCGATGCGAGCAATGCGCCGATAAAGCCGAGCACGGTCGAAAGTATGATGGCGAGCCATAGTTGGCGGTACATCGACATGGTGTTTCCTTTTTAAAGAGTCTTCAATATTTCTGTTTTGCTAAAGTTCTACCGTTAGCTTTACTCAAGTAATTCAACGTGCTCAGTCAAAGCCCTCTTTTCTGGCACGCTCCAGCAAGTCTTGCCAACGCGATAGGCGACTAGTGCCACCCCCGCCTAGAGTAGCGCTAGCAGTGGCGCCGGCAAACACACCTTGGCTATTAAAACTAAACACTGGCGTCAAGTCTTTGCGACGTGAGGCCGGGCGAATGTCGGAGATCAGATTGTCCAAAATTAATGGCTCCTCATCTCCGATTGGGTAATAGGCCAGCACCATATGCGCGACCATTACCGTGCTACTAGATCCGCCTATCCGAGCTTTGACATAAATGAGGCGTAATTGGGCGTCAGGAACATTCATGTTTCGTAGGCTAAAATATTTTGCGATAACATAATCTTCGCAGTCACCCTTTCCCTTTGCCAAACTTTCTAATGGAGTAGCCCAGTAATCGGATTGTCCCCACGCATCAATATCTTCGGTATAGATAATTTTACGGTTAAAGTAGTTATTCACCCTCTGCAGGCGAGCATCTATCGTCATGTCCCCGCTGGTCTGCAGAATATTTACCCATTCATTAAAACTTTGTTCACTGCCTCCTAATTGACGCATACTGCTACGCAGACGTTCTACATTAAGCGCACTAGCCACCAATGCCATGCTGAGCGCGAGTAGAAATACGCCATTTCTAAAAGGACGTAATACAGCGACTACCTTAGAAAATGATGGGGTTTGCAATTTTCAAGTGACCGCGTAATGATGCGAATAAAGATCGGGATTAGGTACGAATACATTACCGCTACAGCACCGCACTTGACAAGTAATTTTGTATTATTCTGAAAATAAATGTCG
>JAIELM010000177.1 GCA_019752975.1 Undibacterium sp.
TGCAGATCCCTTGTCTGTGGTATGTTCAGCTAGTTCACTAGCGAGATCCATTGCTGACGTATCGTTACTTAATAAGAGTTCGCGTAATTGCGCCATTTTGTTGTCCCACGCAGGATCAATCTCGACCGCTAGTTGTTCGGTTTTGACATTGTCGGTGCCGAACGAATGTATGCTAGATAGAACCAGACTTAGTGCCGTGACGGTATCGTTTAAAGCTGCTGCAATGGCGCTACGATCACCATTTTTTACACATAATGTTTCGAGTTTTTCAGCAGCCGTTCGCACGCCAAAAGCACCGATATTTCCAGAAGTGCCTTTCAAAGTATGTGCAAGGCGTATTCGCTTCATTGGTTGATCGTCTGTTGCTAGTGCCTCAAATTGCGCTTGAAAAGCGGCGTGTTCTTCCACGAACATACTTAATAATTTGCGATACAGGCGCGCATCCATCGCGGCCGTTCTTAGCCCTGCTACGGTATCGATACCGGGTAGGTTTGAGGGCACGACGGTAGTTGAGCCTACCCTTTGTATCGGGGCAAGCAAGGGGATGCCGGGGTCGCGCTTGAGCCACTTTGCAATCGTTGCGTACATTTCAGTAATTCGTAAAGGTTTTGGGATGTGATCCTGCATACCCGCTTCAATGGCTCTTTCACGATCGCCTGCCATGGCATTGGCGGTCATTGCAATGACCGGAATATCCGCCCAAGCAGGCTGGCACCGGATAGCACGGGTCGCTTCATAGCCATCCATGACCGGCATTTGACAGTCCATCAAGATGACATCAAATCGTGCATACTGTGCTGCCGCATCGAGTGCATGGAGGGCTTCTTGGCCATTTTCTGCCAGTTGAACCGCCATGCCTGCTTTCTCCAATAGTTCTAGTGCTAGCTCTTGATTGAGACGATTGTCTTCGACCAATAGTACCCGTGCGCCGATCAATTTTTGGCTGGCATCTTCGTTGCGATGCGGACTGGTGTGCGAGATTGTTTCGGCAACCAATCCTTTGCCGAGTGCTTCACCTAATGCTTCCAATAGGGTCGAGGTGGTGACTGGCTTAGTCAGCACCGCATGTGGTGCAATACCAGCCAACTCTGCGGCACTGATCGCGTCATCACGGCCAAAGGCGGTCACCATAATCACAGGATGCGTACACGCGGGATGATGCTGTTCGAGTGCCTTCATGGTTTGTACACCATCCATGCCAGGCATCTTCCAGTCAAGCAGCAAGAGATCGTAAGGCAAGTCACGCTGCATTGCATCGGCGACAAGCGTAAGCGCTTCATGGCCACCAGAGGCGACATCTACTTCGAGGCCGAAGTTGCGTGCCATCGTCGTGAGAATTTCGCGTGAGGCGGCATTGTCATCGACGACTAAAACGCGAACGCCAATCAATTCATCGGCAAGGAACATGCGACGCGCTTGGGGATTTTTTTGTAGGCCGAAGCAGGCATGAAAATGAAAAGTGGTACCTTGACCAGGTGTGCTTTCCACCCAGATGCGTCCATTCATCATCTCCACTAAGTGTTTGGAAATGGTCAACCCTAGCCCGGTACCACCGTATTTCCTGGTGGTGGACGAATCGGCTTGGGTAAAACTTTGGAACAGTTTGTCGAGCTGCTCTGGCGTCATGCCTATGCCAGAATCGCGTACCCAAAAATGTAACTCGGTGCTTGCGCCATCTTGGGTTATCGTTTCTACGCCGACCACGATCTCGCCGGTTTCCGTAAATTTCACCGCATTAGAGCCGAGATTAATCAGCACTTGGCCTAAACGTAAGGCATCGCCGATTAATGCCGTAGGTACGTTAGTTTGGAGATTAAAAAGCAGCTCTAAACCTCTTTCTTCGGCCTTCATTCCGACCATAGAGGCAAAGCTCTCGAGGACATCGTCGAGATAAAAATCGATATACTCCATCGACATCTTGCCAGCTTCAATCTTCGAGAAATCGAGGATGTCGTTAATAATGCCGAGTAGACTTTCTGCTGAACGATGGACTTTATTGATGTAATTGCGCTGCCGCTTGTCGAGCTCGGTTTGTAGCGCGAGATAAGACATGCCGATGATGGCGTTCATGGGCGTACGGATTTCGTGACTCATATTCGCCAAAAAATCGCTCTTGGCTTTCGTTGCTTCCTCTGCAATTTCTTTGGCGTCTGCCATTTGCTCTTGTAATCGTTGACGTTCAGTGAAGTCTTGGTGGATGCCGACAAAGCGCAAGGCTCGTCCACTTGCGTCACGTTCAGTCGCTCGTCCCATGGAAAGTATCCAACGCCATTCGTTTGATTTTGCACGCATGCGAAATAAATGGCGGAAGTCAGGCTCATTTGGATTTTCTATACAGCGAGCAAATTGGTGGTGTACAGCAGAGCTGTCGTCGGGATGGCGTAAGCGCTCCCCTGCTACCGCAGCGCTTCCGTCTTCGATAACTTCGTCAAGTGTATAGCCGAGCATTTCCGCCCAGATATCGTTGACTTCAATACGCCCTGTCGTGACATCCCAATCCCACAGGCCAAGTCTGCCACCATGCAGTGCAAAATTCAGACGTTGAGCACTTTTGGTTAAGGCCTGTTCCGCTTCAATACGCTCAGTGATATCGTATAACCAACTGACAATTTGTCGGGACTGACCGAATTCCATAAAGATGGAGCTGATTAACACGGTCAGTGCTTTGCCATTTGCTCTGATCAAATTTGCTTGGTAGTTTGTGACCACACCGTTTGCCCACAACTGATCACGAAAAGCCTGCCGTTCTGCTTCACTGAACCAGTATTGGGCGGTAAATCCACCTTGCAGATCTTCAAGAGACATTGCTAACATTTCTGGAATCCGT
Source organism: Undibacterium sp. (assembly GCA_019752975.1). GTDB lineage: Bacteria > Pseudomonadota > Gammaproteobacteria > Burkholderiales > Burkholderiaceae_D > Undibacterium. The sequence continues at coordinate 2,828 of JAIELM010000177.1, forward strand.
CGATTGGCGAACAAAAACCGACCGTCCTCGCTAGTAATGGAGACACCTACCGGGCTGTTTTCTAGAATACGCCGTACACGGTCTTCACTTTCGCGTATCGCACTCTCCATGTGCTTACGCTCTGTGATATCAGTGGCGATTCCGCAAATGCCATAAATTTCGCCGCGCTCATTTTGCAAGGGAGTTTTAGTTGTCATATAGTGCCGTTCACCAGCACCTTGCATATTGGGTAAGGTTTCTTCGTAAGTGATCGCCCGACCAGTGGCGATGACTTGTTGCTCAATTTCGACAATTTTATCCGCAACATCTTTGGGCATGAAAGCATGTGCATTTTTTCCGAGAACCTCTTGTTCGCTAACGCCTAATTGCCTTTGGTAGGTACCGTTGAGTAATTGGTAGCGACCTTCGCGGTCTTTCATAGTGATGACGGAAGCGATGCTATCGACCACAGTGCGAATTTGGCGCTGGCTGTTGATGATGGCTTGTTCTGATTCTTTCAATGCGGTGATGTCCTGATAAGCTCCAT
>JAIELM010000436.1 GCA_019752975.1 Undibacterium sp.
GCCGGAGAAGTCGCGGAAGGGCAACGAGCACTATTTGAGCAGGCCTTAATACAAAGCCTGACTGGCACTAGTGATGTACAACTCAAACTAAGTGCGCAAGCCTTAGCAAATTTCATTCTCACTGGCCAACAGACAGGATCATCCACGACACTGGTACCGGATGAAACGGTCGACATGGTACTTATTGTTGGTGGAGCCAACGACGTCAATATGGAGAACGTTGTCAACAGCCTTACCGGCACCAGTAAAGACAATATCGCTGCCTTAATCACTCGTCACATGCACGACGCTATGGGTGACTTGCTGACCATCGTACACACTGCTTTTCCCAAAGCGGCAATTGTGGTGTCGGGCTATTTCCAAGTAGTCTCAGATCAAACTAGCATTAAACAATTTGCGCTGGCATTGGCGGGGGTGGGCGCCGTCACCGAAATAGCCGCAACGGCCTTAGTGGGAACACTAATTGCCTCCTCGGTGACACCAGCCATCGTGGCTGCCGCGGCGCTTGGTGGAATTTCACTGGAAGTATTGAAAAGCATTAGTGCCGACAAGTGTGCCGATTTCGCGATCAAATCTAAGGCAGCACTCTCCGCGATTTGCAGTGAACGTGCGACAGCGGGTATGCCGGTATTTTTTGTCGATCCTGGTTTTATGCCTGAGAACGCTATCTTTGCCGCCAATCAGACGACCTTACTCTGGGGCGTAGACAGCACCTACAAGTGTATCGATGAAGTTGTCGGCCCACGTATCGCAGCCGTCAATGATTTTCAAACAGTACTCACCAACGCCCATGATCCATCCGATCCTTCACTGAGCAATGTATCGATTGCAGTCGATTATCACGCCTCGATGTTCCATCCCAATATCAAAGGGGCGGCAGCCTATGCCAATGCGATCAACAACACCTTAGACCACAGTGTTAGCTTGCCGCGCAATGTATAAGCAGAAGGTGAGTAAGTAAGTGGTCAATCGCTGATCAAAATGACTGCAGCTAGGTAGCTTAAAAAACTCCTCGCTGCAGCTCATAGAAAGAGGGCAGTGTCGCTTTCAGTACAAATACGACGGGAGAGCCAGACACTACTAGGCCCAAAAATGACGTATATGTTTTTTAGCACTTGTCTCGATGTTCGAATTGAAGCTTTTTTGCGACAATTTTTAACAGATATGGTTCTAGTTATGCTCCTTCGCTGACGATCAAGCAGGGCATTTCTATGTACAATTGCAATCCAGCCTTCACAGCCCGCCGCATCTTTAAAAAAGCCCAACGACATGATCAAACATCAGAGCTTGACCGCGCCCAAGTCAAGTATAACGGCATGTATCGCCTGGCGATTGGCATTCTTGGCCTGCATCGGTGCGTCGATCAGTGCTTGCTCAACCTTGCCAGGCTGGATGATCTTACAGGGCAAATCGAGTATCGGAGATTTCAGGCATTTTGACAACGCGCCCATCACCAAATCCGCTATCCCTCAGATCTTACCAAGCGAAGCGGTACCACTTAACTTTGGCAAACTAATCGGGGAAAATTCAACACAAACAGATACTTGGTTACAGGCGCACGATACGGTGGCCTTTATCGTTTTGCGGCGCGGTAAAGTGGTGTACGAACGCTATATGAATGGCTACGCACGTGACAGCATAACGACCGCTTTTTCCACCGCCAAATCGATTGTATCCGCTTTACTGGGAATCGCTATCAACGAAGGTAGCATCCGCAGCGTTGACGACCCTTTGACCGTCTACCTGCCAGAACTGTTGAAAAACGACGCACGCTTTGCCAATATCACACTGCGCGATTTGTTACAAATGCGCAGCGGCATCGCCTTTAATGAAGGCTATGGATCACCATTCGCCCATGCCGCAAAATTTTATCTAACCGACGATCTTCCGGTTGAGGTCGCCAAACTCGGCATCGCCACAGCGCCTGGGCAAAGTTATTCCTACAAAAGTGGTGACACTCAGCTATTGGGCATGGCATTACAGCGCGCCACCGGCATGACGCTGGCAGCGTATGCTCAATCACGTCTGTGGCATCCTATGGGAGCGGAATTCGACGCGAGCTGGAGTATGGACAGCAGCAAGAGCGGCATCAATCGGGCGTTTTGTTGTGTGAATGCCAGAGCGGTGGATTTTGCACGCTTTGGTCAGCTCTTCCTCAATGGCGGTCAAGTCGCCGGCAAACAAATTGTACCTAGTGCTTGGGTAACACAAAGCACGAGTGCTCTTACACTAGCTGGCACTGATGAAGCGAGCAGGCACAATATCGAAGGCTATGGCAGCTTTCAGACCGCCTTCTATGCTTGGCAGTGGCGCCGTGCGCCTCAACCCAACAACGATCACATGGCAACACCAGTACCCGGCCAAGATTTTTACACGCAAGGTCTGTATGGGCAATTCATCTACGTCGCCCCTGCCAGCGACATGGTTATCGTCCGTTTTGGTCGCAGCACTGGAGGTATTTTCTGGCCTCGCTGGATGGGTGAATTGGCACGCTTAAATCCACCAGCCAGTCAGTAAAACGAGATCCCTCCACCGGAGAACGATACCACCGCACCGACTCAGACTTTGATTATCCTAGCGACGTCGTCCCCAGTGACCTGCTCTGAAGTGCCAAGAAGCACCCACGTGCTCCCAACGATGCGGCACCCACAGAAATCCGACACGGGGCTCCGCCCAATAGCCATGGTGCCAGACATGTCGGCCACCTTCCCAAAACCAAGCTCCGCCTAGCCAAACATAACCTGCAACTGGAGCGACGCCGATCACCTCATCGGGTGGCATCGGCGGCGCAACATTTGCTACGACCGTGTTTTGTTGCCCAGGCTCGGTCTGGAGCGTGGCTGGTGTATCCACAGCGGTTCGATAATAAACCGGGGGCGACCGCACCACGATGCATGCATTCAACAGCATCAAACTAACTACACCGACGGTGATTTTACAAAAATTTTTCATGACTCATCTCGCTTTCTCAAAATACCAAACATAAAAAACGCATTACATCCTGTTCGGAATAATGAACATCCTATTCAATTGCGAGTATAGATGCTGTAAAAAATTGTAAGGGTAAATTCGCTGCTAACTCTACCTTTGAGTACGGTCTCAATCGCAGCAGCTTCTCAAAATAAAACTAATTGAATGGTGTATTTGTGTCGGCCATCACAGAATGTAAACATCGCCCAACATAAAATACGTCCATCTCTTCATCATCGCATTAAAAAAAGGAATTTCATCATGTTGGCCGCAATTAAAGATTACAAAGAATGGCGCAGTTATAAAGTCCCCGTCGGACAAGCAATTCGCCTCACCTTAAAACATACATTGGCGACTCGTAAGAAGTGATTAC
>JAIELM010000462.1 GCA_019752975.1 Undibacterium sp.
GATGGTTTTACTCTGCGCCGAGAGAAATGACAGCGAAAAACAAGCCGACGACTTACTCAAAAAATTACTCAATTATCGGGTCTTTGCAGATGATGCCGGAAAGATGAATCGCAGCCTCAAAGATGTCGCGGGCGGTCTACTCTTGGTGCCGCAATTCACCTTAGCGGCTGACACACTATCCGGTACGCGCCCTTCCTTTACTCCCGCTGCGCCACCGGAATTAGGTCGGCATTTATTTGACTATTTTGTCGCGCAAGCGAAGCAAGTACACCGCCTAGTCGAAACCGGGCAATTTGGTGCGGACATGCAAGTGACGCTGACCAATGATGGCCCTGTGACTTTTTGGTTGCAGACAAAATGAAGCGAGCAAAGACAGAAATTTTAATCATACGCCATGGTGAAACCGCATGGAATACGGTACGCCGCTTGCAAGGCTATACCGACATCCCACTCAATGCCCATGGCCGTCGCCAAGCTAAAGCGCTAGCAGCGCAATTACAGGCCGAAAAATTAGACGCCATCATCGCCAGCGACTTACAACGTGCCGTACAAACAGCAGGCGAAATCGCCCGCTTACAAGGACTTCCCACACGCATCGACAAGGACTTACGTGAGCGCTGCTTCGGTGGATTTGAGGGAAAGTTATATAGCGAATTACCAGAAATCTATCCCGTCGAATACGCCCATTGGCGCTTGCGCGATCCGGATTTTAGATTCCCAGCCAGTACCGAAGACCCACAATACATCGGTGAAAGTCTAAGCGAATTTCACCAACGTGCGATGCGCGCCCTAATCCATTACGCCACCCAATTTCAAGACAAAAAAATCGCCATCGTCACCCACGGTGGCGTGTTGGAATGCGCCTATCGCGAAGCAAAAAATCTCCCGCTCGACGCAGAGCGCGAAGTAAAACTACACAATGCGGGCATCAACCGCTTTGTGTTCGAAGCCGGACGACTTTCCCTCGTAAGCTATGGCGAAATCGCTCACTTGGAAATCGCGCAGGCAGCATAGCTAGACTAAGGCAGTGCTTTTTCAAACTTTTTCATCACTGTACAAAGGGAATGAAGTAATCTATGTGCTGAACAAAAAAAGCTTTTTTAAGGCAAACCTATACCATGATAGATTTCACTGCTTACGATTTGATTATTGATGCGCGATCACCGCGAGAATATGTAGAAGACCACATTCCTACAGCAATCAACATGCCGGTCGTCAATAACGACGAATACGCGGAAGTCGGTACTTTGCATCGCACCGATAAAATGGGCGCTTACCGAATCGGCGTGCGCTATTCGCTCATCAATATAGCGCGACATATTGCTGAGGATTTACCTGCTTATAGTGATAAATGCCGTATCTTAGTTTACTGTTTTCGAGGTGGGAAACGTAGCAAATTATGGGTCGATGCGCTTGAAACAATCGGCTACAAGGTAGACAAACTGAAAGGCGGCTGGAAAGAATATAGGCGCTGGGTTAACCAGCAATTGGTCAGCGTTCCAGGAAGCTACAAATATAATGTACTCAGCGGTTCTACCGGAACTGGCAAGACGCGCTTGCTCTACGCCTTACGCACCGTTGGCGCCCAAGTTCTTGATCTTGAGGACATCGCTTCGCACCGCGGTTCGGTGTTAGGTAGTTTGCCCGACCTCAAACAGCCCTCACAAAAATATTTTGATACGCTCTTACTCGCGCAACTTTCGTGCTTCGATCCAGCGCGCCCCATCTGGGTAGAAGCAGAAAGCAAAAAAATCGGCAATGTCCAACTACCAGACGCACTCTTAAGCACCATGCGAAGTGGTATGACGATACGAATCGACGCCGACATGGCGCAGCGGGTTTTATTGTGGCGTGAGGACTATCGCCATTTCGAACTTGACCCAATGGCGATGGTTAGCCGCCTGATTTTTTTAAGACCATTGGTGGGAAGTGAGGAATTTAACGTCTGGGAAGAATTGGCAAAGCAAAGCAAAATGCCAGAATTATTTGAGCGACTCATGCGTCATCATTATGATCTAGCCTATCGCCGTTCTATTTTGCGCAATTACCCCACCATCGATGCTTCGCCTTCAATCACACTGCAGGATCTATCGACAACGGGGCTACTGCCGGTGGCGGAAAATTTACGTAAGCTGTATGAATCCAGCGCCTCATAAAATCTTAACGCCAAATGAATCTTTGTGTTTAAGTCGCCCCACTTGGCCGCTGGGTCTTGCCTATTTTTAGATAGTTATTTTTCAGTGCATAATCGAGTGAGGTCACGGTTTTCCGAACGCTTTCCTCGGTATCTGGCGTGTGCGATCCCTCCTCAAGAAAAATGGCCTGATTACGCCCATGATTTTTGGCATAGTACATAGCGAGATCGACCACCATCACACTCTGTTCAAATGTGAGTAAGCTAGGATTTCCCGAGCAAATGGGAAATGAAGTGTAACCAATTGAGCAGGTCTTATTAATGAATTCACCGGTGCCGCAGTCAAATGGGGTACTCGCCACGACTTCCAATAATTTTGTAGCGAACACATGAAGGTATTCGGGCATAGTTTTTTTCAATACCACAAGAAATTCCTCCCCGCCTAAACGAATCACTACGTCATCCTGACGTACCAAAGAAGTCAGAATCGTTGAAAATTGTTTGAGAATTTGATCGCCCGCATCATGCCCATAAGTATCATTGACATGTTTAAAATGATCCATATCCAACAAAAATAGACCGAACACTTCCTTGCCCGTCGTACTATTACGCATGTTCACAGAATCGGCTAAGTAATTCCGGTAACCGACAAAAGCACTGATATCGTTTTGCAATACTTCAGTAATAAACCGACGATTTCTAAGCCCAGTTAAGGGATCCGTTAAAGTGGCATTACGCAATTGCTGCGTCCTCTCGTCGACTAATTTCTCTAGATGTCTTTTTTCCCGTCTAAGCTTTAATGTATAGAGACGGATAATTCCGGCGATCACGACAAAAGTTAACAGCGCCCATAATATATACGCCCATATTGTGCGATACCAAGGCGGTAAAATCCGCAAGGTATACACCGCCTCGCGCCCAACGGTGCCAAATATATTTTTGGCTCGAACTTTAAATTGATATTTACCTTCAGGGATGTTGGTATATTCTTTAGCAGAAGTAATGCTCCAATCACTCCATCGCTTGTCAAAGCCTTCTAAGAAATATTGGAACTGAGTCGATCCATATTTTTCAAAAAAACTCGCTGAAAATTCGAACGTCAAAGAATTCTGTTCATAACTCAATTTTGGAATATCACCTTCGCCTTGTTCGCTGCGAAAAACAGTGCGCGCATTGCCAATCAGGCTTCCTATGCCAGCATAGG
>JAIELM010000290.1 GCA_019752975.1 Undibacterium sp.
CGCTATGCGCAGGGCATAGACTACGAGGCGCGCGCGCGTATGATAGAAGATTTTGACATACCGTTTTATGTGGTGCTCAAAGATCCACAAAAAAACGCTCAACGTTTAGAACGCGTCGAACACGAGTTGATCAATCCATGGTTGGCCAGCGTAGGCACAGACTTTTACCTGCATCGCAATGGCAATAATATTGCCGTGCTACCCAAGAGTTTAAACAAGGCGCATGCAGTACGCTATCTGCAAAAAAAACTGCAAGAGGAATATGGCGAGATCATGAGCCTAGGTATGGGTGACTCCAAATCCGATGCCCAGTTTATGGCTTGTTGCGATTACGCGATTATTCCTAAGCAGACACAATTAGCTGCGCTGACCGTGGAGGCACTATGAACGCGAGTTTTAGTGGTAGTTATCGCGCAGAGGATGTGCAGTTTTTGTTAAAGCCGCTGCCGCTGTGGGATTTTACTCAAGTCTCAGAAAAAGAATTATTGATACAAACTGGTCAGCGCCATTACAGTGAAATGCTGTCGCCAGAAGTGCTGCCCACTGCGCGTTATTTACAGATTTTTCAAGAAGCTTATCTCAGCAATCGTGAAAAAATGGCGATGGATTGTTTGACCCTCGCCGCTATCATTGCTCGGCAGCGCAGCGAAAATATTTGTGTCGTTTCATTAGCCCGCGCTGGTACGCCAATAGGCGTGATTGTTAAGCGCTTGTTGGAGACACATTTTGATAAAAACCTTGCGCACTTTTCGATTTCTATCATTCGGGATCGTGGCATTGATCATGTCGCCTTGCAGCATATTTTGGCGCTAGGGCACGCGCCAGAATCGATCGTCTTTGTCGATGGTTGGACTGGTAAAGGAGTGATTTCTCAAGAGCTAGCCAGCGCCGTCACCGCCTTTAATCAACAGCATGACTGTCAGATCGATACTGGCCTTTATGTCTTGGCGGACTTAGCTGGTACAGCGGCTTACGCGGCCAGTTGTGAGGATTACTTAATTCCGTCTAGCATTTTGAATGCGACTATTTCTGGACTCGTGAGTCGATCTATTTTGAATGCACAGATTGGCGCAAGCGATTTTCATGGTTGCGTATATTACGAACAGTTTTTAAACCAGGACCAGTCTCAGTCTTTTGCGGATGGTATTTTTTCGCTGGCTTCGTCTTTATTCACAAATGGCGCATGCTTGCGTGGCGGTGCGATAGATGCTACTGAAGCCGCCGAAATTTCTCAACATTGTTTGCGTCAAATGATGCAGCGCTATGGCGTCACGGACATCAATTTAATCAAACCCGGCATTGGCGAGGCGACTCGTGTATTACTGCGCCGAGTGCCGAGATTATTATTGTTGCGCGATCCGCTGGCGATTGACGTACAACATTTGCGAATTTTGGCGGAAGAAAAAAACGTGGCGATAGAAGTTGATGCCGATCTGCCTTATCAAGCAGTATCTTTTATCAGGAGTGCGAACGATGGCTAAAAAAATTGCACCAACCCCCAAAGCCAGATCCGCGATGGGCGCATCCCTATATGTACCGACCACGCATAAGGATTTGCTCAAGATCGCCAATGGCGAGTTATTGGAAACGAGCCGATCTCTGATCTTTTGTACTGAAGATGCAGTGTCAGAAAAAGACTTAAGCTATGCGCTGTTTAATCTCTCCGTCGCGTTAGAAAATATGCGTACTGTTTCGGTGTGTGACCGCTTTGTCCGAGTGCGTAGTCCCGAGGTTTTACAGCGGGTGTTGGCGATGAAAGGTAGTGAACATTTAAGCGGTTTCGTACTGCCTAAGATTACCTACACCAATTTTAATCTTTACTTTGATTTGCTGAAACAAACTCAGCATCGCTTGATGCCCACCTTAGAGACGCTAGAAGTGTTTGACGATGACGAGATGCAGCAATTACGCAAGCGTTTGCAAGCACCTCAAGTACGAGGACGAATATTGGCTTTGCGAATAGGAGGAAACGATTTATTATCCTTGCTAGGCATGCGCCGCCCCAGAAACGCGACCCTGTATTCCACGCCATTGGGTATCGTGATCGCACGCTTGGTGACGATTTTTAAACCGTATGGATTTGATCTCACAGCACCCGTGTTTGAGTATTTAGATTTACCCGAATTGTTAGAGCAAGAGTTACGTCAAGATTTGCATCACGGCTTAATTGGCAAGACCGCGATTCATCCCAGTCAAATCGCGCAGATAGAGAGGCACTATCGCGTGAAGCAAAACGAACTAGCTACGGCTAAAGCGATCTTGGATGAAAGTAGTCCCGCCGTTTTTAAAATGCATGAAGCCATGTGCGAGGTCGCTACACACAAAGCATGGGCCGAAAGAACCATCGCACAAGCAGAAATTTTTGGCATGCATGCGTTGGAATAGCCCAACCTATCGACGCGGCGGTAGTCAGGCAGGTGGGATAAGTGCATAGGGTAGTCATTGACACCCCCGCAAGATGATCGACATTTTTAATTTATAGTTACAAACTCATAGTTTCACATATACACAAGGAGTAAAAGATGGAAATTTCTAAGAAAGCAAAAATAGGTATAGCTGGCGTCTTGGTGTTACCCATAGTGATATTTGTGGTCTACAGCTGGATCACTTTAAGTTATTCTTTCTCCGAAGGTGATCGCGCTGGCTACCTCCAAAAAATGTCCAAGCGCGGTTGGCTGTGCAAAACTTGGGAAGGTGAGTTAGCCATGGTCACTATGCCAGGTGCGATTCCAGAAAAATTTGTGTTCACCGTGCGTAATGATGAGGTAGCAAAAAAAATCAGCGACGCCGCCGGCAAACGCGTGGTACTCAAATACGCCCAACACAAAGGCGTACCGTCCTCGTGTTTTGGGGATACGGAGTATTTTGTGAATGATGTGGTGGTTACAAATAATTAGTTCTCAGTAAAAGTGAGATACGCTGAAAAAAGTCGACACTGTTAATGCAGTAATATCTCAAAAAAATGGAGCCCATCATGAGTAAAAGAGTTAAAGTGGTTTAATTGAAAAAGGTCATCGCGTATTTTGCCAATGAAAGCCTGCAAAATACGTGTTCATTAGAGCGTATCAACATCAACTCCCTATCTATCTTATGCTCAGGGTATTCGATGTGCTGCATAACTAGGTTTTAGCTCGGCGCAAGCGCAAGCGCAAGCCTAGCATGCGTAGTAAAAGTCCTTGTGCGCATGAGATTACAGTGAATGCAGCACAAAAATCGACAGAAGATCGGCATAAGATATCCAACTCAAAAAGCAAAAAATACGGTTAAGAAATATCGCGAGACGGTTTTTGTTGCTTTTTTAGGCGGGTGTCTTT
>JAIELM010000535.1 GCA_019752975.1 Undibacterium sp.
GAAGTGGGGAGAGGGATAGTTTGGCTACGACTAAGCATGGCATAGATCCGATTGCTGTGAATGCCGCCATCTTAGGGTTGTACTTTATGTCTGTCCAATATATATTAATGGTACTTTTAATACACTAAATAGATGATGGAACTGCGCCAATTACGCTACTTTATCGCTGTCGCGGAAGAATTGCATTTCACCCGCGCCGCTGCGCGCATGCATATAGGTCAACCACCTTTGAGTCATGCGATACAAATGCTGGAAGACGATATTGGTGCGCAATTATTTGAACGTACTAAACGCTCGGTAAAATTGACTGTTGCCGGACAATTGTTTTTACAAGATGCACGCCGCATTATTGCCTTAACCGAAAGTGCGCGCGATACCGCAAAAAAAGCGGCACAGGGCGAGACAGGTGAACTGCGAATCGGTTTCACTTTCTCAACGCCGTTTACCAGCTTGTTTTCGAACGTGATCAAGCACTATAGAGCACGTTATCCTGAGGTCAATTTAAGCTTTCACGAAATGTCGACCAATCGGCAATTGGAACAGATAGAAAAACAGCAGCTTGATTTGGGTTTCATCCGACCACCCGATGGCAGTACCGAAGGGAATATGAAGTTCAATCATTTACAGCTTAGCCTATTGCGGCGTGATCCCCTGATGGTGGTGCTGCCAATCACCCATGCGTTAAGCAAGAAGAAAAAGCTAGGCTTGAAGGAATTAGCAGATGAATCGTTCATCATGTATCCGCACAAAGCCGGTACAGGGATTTATCCGCAAGTCATGCGACTATGCCAGGCCTTGGGGTTCTCTCCCAAAATTGCACACGAAGTTGGCGAGGCTTCCACCATCATAGGCTTAGTTGCCTCCGATTGTGGGGTATCTATTTTACCGGGATCATTTGAACGCTTACAGATGGACGGTGTTTGCTACCGTCCTTTATCAGATAGTAATGCCACCACTTCTTTATTATTGGCGCGACCACAAGGTAGTAGTAATCCTTTGATACAAGCTTTCTCGGCTTTGGCGTTGAAACAGGCGCAGCTTAAAACGAGGTGAATTGTTCTGTTTTCTTATAGACCTAAATTAAAAAACGTAATTATTCAGCCCCGTATGTAAGTCGTCTTTCTCGCACTTTTTTAGCGGTAATCCAGCGACTTTTGTTCGGCAACGGACGCCACTGCTAAAGCCCAAATAAAAATAGGCCTCGCACCGCCACAGGCACCAGCAGCTTAATCCACCGCAGCCATCTTAATTTCATCATCATGATGGCGCTGCTGCTCTTCCATTACCAGCATGCCTAATTCGCGTTTTAATGCATTAAACTCAGCAGAGGCAGGATCTCGTGGATGGGGCAAATCGATGAGTAGGTCGCGTTTTACCGTTCCGGGGCGATAGGTCATGACGACGATGCGGTCAGCCAGATAGATGGCTTCTTCTATGCTATGGGTGACGAAGATGATGGTTTTCTTGAGCTCGCCCCAGATACGTAATAATTCGTCTTGCAGATTACGACGGGTCAAAGCGTCGAGAGCGCCGAAAGGTTCATCCATCAGCATAATTGGTGAATCCAGTGCCAAAATGCGAGCGATGGCGACGCGTTGGCGCATGCCGCCGGAGAGATCTTTTGGGTAGCGCTGTTTAAAATCGGCCAAACCTAACATACTCAATAGTTGTGCTACGCGCATAGTAATATCGGCCTTGCTCAAGCCCTTGATATGTAAGCCGAAAGCGATATTCTCTTCAACTGTCATCCATGGAAATAATGCGTACTCCTGAAACACCATTCCTCGTTCTGGGCCAGGCTGGCGTACCGTTTCCCCATGCGCTACGATACTGCCAGCGCTCGGCAAAGCGAAACCAGCGATCGCATTGAGTAAGGTGGATTTACCACAACCAGATGGCCCCAATAGGCACACAAATTGACCCGCCGGTATGCTCAGATTGATGTCACGTAAGGCGACGACTTCTTTATCTGTGTTTTGAAAAATTTTGCTGACACCGCGTATCTCAATCTCGGCATTCACTTTTGCACTCGCGTTATTACTCATATTAATTTTCCAATCCACGGTGCCAGCGCAATAAATAATTGTTTAACTTGTTCATGGCAACATCAATCGCTAAACCTAACAACCCTATACTAAGCATGCCCGCGATGATTTTATCGGACCAAAAATATTCGCGCGCTTCCAAGATGCGAAAGCCCAAACCATTATTCACCGCGATCATCTCCGATACGATCACAACGATAAAGGCAGTACCGACACCAATGCGCACGCCAGATAAAATGTACGGTACCGAGGCAGGTAACATCACTCGCAAAAATAAGGTAGTTTGGTTAGCGCCGAGATTGCGAGCAGCACGAATATAGATGCTATCAACCTGCCGCACGCCAGCAATCGTGTTCATTAAAATCGGAAAAAAGGCGCCGAGCGCAATCAAGAAAATCGCTGGCGGATTGCCAAGCCCAAACCATAGTATCGATAAGGGAATATAAGCAATCGGTGGAATAGGGCGCAGCACTTGCAATAGCGGGTTGAGCCAAGCATACACGCGTTGGCTAGCACCCATCGTCAATCCAAGCGGCAAGGCAAGCGCCGCGCCTATCACAAACCCCACCAGCACGCGATACATACTGCCCATGGTATCGCGGATCAGTTCGCCCGAAAACAACCAAGCAAAATACGACATCGTAGTCGCGTCGTAGACTTCTAGCGGCAAGGCATATTCCAGCCATTTCTTCGCCACAGCGAGCGGTGATGGCAAAATTTGTGGGTTCACCCACCCCATGCTGGCAACCCATTGCCAAAGCGTGATTAAGATAAACGGGACGATCATCCCGGTCGTCATGGCGCGCCATTTTTGCGCGAATATTTTAAGAGAATTCAGCATCGATTTACTTGGTTAGGACTTACGCAAAATTGCGCTGGCTAGAGCCTGCCCTCGAATGCTTGAATGCTTGAATCGGGGGCGCGGAGCCGCAGGCAGTACTTTATACCTTAGTTTAGCAAGCGGCGAACGCAATAACGCTAGCGTCTGTTTTTCGTCAGTCCTATTGGTGTATTGTTGTTGAGTTGCCATAGCGTTTTTATAGTATGAAATGCTATTTTTTTCGCAATTATTCAACCCTCTATGAAGAAGTTGAAATTTCGAAGTACTTTACCCTATTTTATGTCATTCACTAGGGTTTAGTCGGGAATCCAGTGATGTCCGTTGCTGAACAAAAGTCGCTGGCTTCCCGTTAAAAAGAGGTTGTCGCGAAAGGTCAAAATCAGAGACAAAACCCCTCAACGCCGAGACGCAGAGACGCTGAGAAAAT
>JAIELM010000230.1 GCA_019752975.1 Undibacterium sp.
AAGCGTAGTATTGAGTGGCATAGCAAATACTTTCTTGAGAGTTGTTGGAAGATACAAATCAAAGATATGTGCCTAGACGCACAGAGAGTTTCAGCACATGAAATAAAGTGTCGCATTTTAATCATGTAAAATCAACACATAAATGGTATTTTTTGAAATGAATTCCTATCTCCATGAATACTGCCGGCAAATCAAAGTGATTGAGCACATGCGTAAAAAAGATGCTTGCCTTAGATGGTTTTTAAGTCGTGGCCTTCTCGAAAACTGCAAATGATATTCAAAGCTGCGGGGCATCCATTCGCCCCACGTAGTCAAGTAGTCGAACAAAATACCCGCACGTTAACGCGATAATAACGCGATAAAATTTTTCTACTATGTCATCACACGGTTGTTTCAAAATGCCATCGTGCCTTTTGCCTCAATGTATAGTGGCGTATGAATTGCACCAGTCACCCATTTTATATTTTGGGATACTCGTTAATTTTGGCGGGTTTTCCCGCCTTAAATGAAGGTTGCAATTAGTCGATGCGAGTCCAATCCATCAGCCAATTCGGCTGCCATGTGTTGCCACCGTCACGCGAGGTAGCTTGCTCCCAACGGCAAGTTTTGTCGCTGATCCTATCCCACACACCACGTACCAAAATGGTTTGATCCCCGTCTATTTCCTCTGATACAAACACGCCACGCCCTTCGTGAAAATAAGCTTCCGTTGCAGGCGTCAAGAGAATACCGTTCTTTGCGTTCATCCAGAAATCCGACCAGACCTGCTTTTCCTTATTCAGAATGCGTAAGCCCATCCCGCTAAAATTACGCGCTGGAATACGCAATTCCTCTATGCTCGCCGTACCGTTCAGGATAGACCAGCAGCTTGCTTCCCCCTCAAAGCGGTCCCACACCTCGGGGTTACTTGATGTGAGTTGGCGATTCAAAATTTTCCAATTTCCTGATAGGAAGTTAAATTCTCCGGCTTGAGCGATTGCTTGTGTATTGCCAACGATGTTGGTCGATGAGGTCATCATTATTTTCTCCAGTCGATGAATTATATGAACTGAATTTGAATGCGTATGATAGTGTTTGACCTTTATAGTCACCATGCAAAACTCAAGGTTTTTTAGGCATTTGAGGCGCAATAATCCTGTTTTTTTAAGAGAAATTTAATGAATTTTGAATTCGATGCTTATGACCATAAAATCATCGCGCTATTACAAGACAATGCACGTTTAAGTTACGCCGAACTTGGTCGCCATATTCATTTGACTTCGCCAGCGGTGACCGAAAGAGTGCGTCGCTTAGAAGAGGCGGGAGTAATTACTGGATATCGGGCAAAAGTCAATTTGCGTAAGTTGGGTTATAGTTTTGAAGCCTTTGTGCAAGTCATAGTAGAGTCGCACGAAGCACTAGATGAATGGGCTAACACGCATGTCGAAGTACTTGCTAATCACGCGACCACAGGTAATCATTGTGCCTTATTGCGTTTAGCAATTAAAACCCCAGAACATCTCCAAGAGTTACTTAAATCTTTGGGTGAGCTGGGTAAAACCAGTACCTCAATAGTGCTTACGTCACAGTGTGAAGAACGTGCTAGATTGCATGTTGATGAGGTTTACATTGACACTGAGTGATTCCTCCATCAAGAACACGGAGTCACCCATTAGCCCCCGGTAGTCAAGTGGTCGAACAAAATATTCGCACATTACCGCCATGAAAATTTCCTACTATCTCATCACACGGTTGTTTTAAAAAACCTATTTGAGCTTTGTATTGCAGCAGGAAGGATTTTGCGAAAGGAGCTTACTTTCTCTCTAAGGATTTTTCGTCTTCATGTTGAATGTCTGCTTTTGTGGTTTGTATAGCGAATCGACTGTATACCGAATGGTTTTTGATCTACGAATTAAAGATCAGTTCATTCAGTCGTCCGCCATCCAAAAAAATACTACAGTCAATCGTTTGTCCGCATCTTCTAGACCAAAATAACTGGAAGCACTATGTACTAAATTGGCCTTGTATATGATCAGCCGATTATATATATTCCGGAAGCGATGATCTTCCTGCCAGGCTTGTGGTGGCAAGTAGCGAATTTTGAGGGCATCCAATAAGTTGCGGTGCGGCGCAGGGCATATATTGCCGCTCAATGTGCCGTCTGGATGGCGGAATCGATAAATACTTGTGCCCGCGGTTTCTGGGGCATTGGGGGTCAAATAAATCACTCCCGCATACCGACAAAATTCACGGCTATCCGTGTGAGGCCGCGCCCCACTTTCTGAAGCGCCCACCATTTGAGCTACGTTATGATGGAGTTTTTTACCATCTGGCGCGGTGGTAATCCACAGCTTTTCTTTGCCGGTAACCTGTTTTACCCATTGTTCTATTGGGGCTATTTCTGGTGCAGTTAATGCGTCCATGACACGCTTACCAGGCCAAGCTTCCGGTGCTAAAGGAAAACCCAATTCCCAATCTTGCCGCTCCAAAATACGTCGTCTAACCGCGTCTGGATCGGGTAGGGCATTTTCTAATATCCAAAAATCTACCCCTTCTTGGAGATCTACGTAAGGAAGTGTAGGATAATTCATTGCAGGTTTCCAGATTAAACGTGGGATTATATCGCATAAATATTTGGAAAATAATGGCTTGGAAATAAGATGTTGAGCCTAGTTAAGATACAGTTTCGATTAAGTGATTTGTGCTGTAGTTGAGCGCGATCTAAGTCATTATTTCAGAAACCCACATTTGTTTCTGAGCGACTTTGGTGCTACTATTTCCAGCTTATACCAGCACTTTAAGTCTACAGAGGATCTGATGGGCGCGTGCATGATATGTCTACTGGACGGTGATGGTGCTACTTAACAAGTAGGGCGTCTTTCAGAGATTTTTCTGTTAATCAAGGTTTAGAAAACGCCATAATTAAATGGTCTCTGCAGCCATGAATTGCAGCTATGAATACTAGTGGGAAAACTTGAGTATCTGATGGATAAAGTGGATAGAGTGAAGGCCGTGCCAATCGCTGTTTCTAGGGTCACCAATAGTTTGGTGTGGTTTCGACGTGATTTGCGTTGTTATGATCACGCCGCTTTGTACCACGCCTTAAAGCACAGCCAAAATACTTATTGCGTCTTTGTCTTCGATACGACGATCTTAGATTGTCTCAAGCCTGATGATAGACGCATAGCATTTATTCTTGAGTGTGTTTTGGCATTGGATCGTGAGTTACAAAGCTTAGGCGGAAATCTCTTGATATTGCATGGCGATCCAAGAAAAGAAATTCCAGATTTGGTGACGCGGATGGCGATTGATGCAGTGTTCGTCAATCATGA
>JAIELM010000005.1 GCA_019752975.1 Undibacterium sp.
TAGGGCGTGCTGGCGACTATTGTTACATCAAAAAAAGGAGTGGGTAATGAATAAGATTTTACGTTTGCATAGTTTGACATTGCGCTTTGATGATGTGATACAGAGTTGGGGAGGGGCTGTTTTAGGTCTCGCACTACGTTGTTTTGTCGCGTGGCAGTTTCTCAAGGCCGGTCTGATAAAAATCCACGATTGGGAGGCAACTTTAGGTCTTTTTAGAGAAGAATATAGTGTGCCTATTTTGCCGCCTGAACTCGCAGCTTATATGGGCGCAGGAGGAGAATTGATGTTTCCAATTTTATTGATCTTGGGGTTATTTTCTCGACCGGCAGCTTTGGGACTTTTTTTTGTTAATTTGATGGCGGTGATTTCTTATCCAATTATTTGGACATATGAATGTCCTGCCGCAATAAATGATCATATTTATTGGGGTATTTTGCTCTTAGTATTGACGGTGAATGGCAGTGGAAAACTCACTTTAGATCAGCTAATTCAAAGTAAAAATAGAACGATAGCTTGATTGGCCAGTCTTAGCGGGCAGTGGACGGATCGGTATACTTGGCTCCATAGCACACTACAAAATTGTAGGTTCCGGCTTAGGTTCTAGATTGACGAGACAACCAAACATCGAGAGGTGACGGTCTAGAAAATAAGAAACCTTGTAATGAGTCACAGCCACATTGCTCTAAAAAGTTCGCCTGTTCTTGTGTTTCGACACCTTCAGCTACCACACGTAAGCCCAAATGTTTTGCCATCGCCAAAATTGAACGGACGATAGCAGTATCATCTGGGTCTTTAGGGATATCTTGCACAAAACTTTTATCGATTTTTAATTCATATAAGGGCAAACGCTTGAGGTAGTAAAGGCTAGAATATCCCGTGCCGAAGTCATCGATAGAGAATCGAACTCCCAATGACGCGAGCCTTTTCATGCGACTGATAATGTCAGGTAAATTATCGATGAATAGGCCTTCCGTGACTTCAAAAATAAGACAACTTCCATCAACTTCATATACAGTTAAAATCTCCTGCACTTTTTCGACAAAGTCTTTCTGTTTAAATTGTTTTGGACTAACGTTAATAGAAAGTGGGAACCGCCATCCTTCTAATCGAAGTTGTTTCAGCATCTGACAAGCCTGCTTGAGTACCCAATCACCCATTCTAACAATGAGTCCAGTTTCCTCCGCGAGAGGTATAAAAACTGCGGGTGAAATCGGGCCAATATCCAAACTTGTCCAACGCATCAATAATTCTGCTCCGACTGGAATACCCGCGGGGTTCACTTGGGACTGCATTAGCATTTGTAACTCACCCAAGTCGAGGGCTTTTGCTAATCCATGTACCATCCTCAGTCTTTGCTCGACCTCAACCTGCATAGAGTCTTCAAAAAATATAATTTGATTGCGTCCAGCTGCTTTAGCTCGGTACATAGCCGTATCTGATTCTCGCAGTAGATCGTCGCAACTCTGATTCTGTTTTTGCGTCAAAGTCACACCGATACTACAGCCAGAAGCGTAGGCTTGGGACTCAAGGAAAAACTCTTGTTCTAAGGCAGCACGGATCTTTTCTGCTACGCCTAAGGCGAGCATTCCAGCGACCTCTCGTTGTTCTGCCAAACTATCGAGTAAAACAACAAACTCATCGCCACCGATACGTGCCACCGTATCAACCTCACGAAGCAATGACGATAAGCGTAGAGCAACTTCGATCAATAAGCGATCGCCTACTGCATGTCCTCGTGCATCATTGATCGTTTTGAAATGATCTAAATCAATAAATAAAACCGCGCTGAATGCTGTGGTGCGTTGCGCTTTTGCGAGCATGACAGCCATTCTGTCTTGTAGTAATTTACGGTTGGGCAAACCTGTTAATGCGTCCAAAAATGCTAATCGATAAATGTCTAGTTCACTCTTCTTTCTATCCGTAATATCGCGTCCAACCGCGACAAAATTTGTGCAATAACCCGCGCTATTGAGAATCGGCTGGATATCCAATTCCATCCAAAACATGTCACCATTTTTTCGGTAGTGCATACCTTCTTCTCTAACCGACGCACGTACCGTGATCGAGCCGTTGATCACAGTAAAAGCATTTTCTTGGCACACTTCGCCTTGCAATAATCTTGGGTTGAGTCCGATCACATCTTCTCTGCTGTACCCAGTATTTCGTTCAAATGCTTGATTCACAAAAACGATGTGAGGTCCATCGTTGTTTGAATCCGTATCGGTAATCATCACAATGTCATTGAGATTGGCTAGTGCCGCGGAAGTTAGCCGCAATTCCTCATTGGCGATGGTTAAGGACGCTTGCTCCTGCTCTAGAGAAAAACTAATCGCTATTTGTGTGGATAATGATTCTTCTAATCGTCGCAGTAATACGCCACAGGTCACGGTAATCACCGAGCAAATGAAGGTGAAGTTTAAAGTGATGATGAAAGAGCGAAGAAAAAGTTTTTCATTGCCGTTGACGCTATCCGTGTCGATAGGGTAAAAATATCCAAGAATTAATAAGGTCAATGCGTTAAGGATTAAGGTATAAATCGCTGGCCTCAAGCCCAACAAAAGTGCAGTGAGTACCGGTACGGCCATTAAATAGATTTGACTAACTAGACCTACTTTGAAAATAAAGAAAACGCCGATGAGATAAACAATTAATAAAAGGTTCCATGCTCTAGTGGTGAAGGAAATAGTTCGCATTCGCCAAAGAAGCGTTACCCAAATAATGGCCAGCGTGTCCACTAAAACAATCGACCATAATTTTTCTCTCATTGCCAAAAGTGCGCTGGGAATTGCCGTTATTGTGCCTAGCACTAAGGCAATCAACAAAATAGCCGATAGCAGTTCATCGCGCCATTGCGATAATAACGACGGTGGTGTCTGGATATCCTTTGGGGCGCGCTTTAAGAATTTTTGTAATGTTTTCAATTCACTCACTCCAAAAAAGTCTTTTAAGTAGTCTTACCGAATACGCGCAAAGGACATCATAAAATTCTACCGCTTATGCTGCCATGTCGTAGCATTTCTTTCATCGTCGAACCACAATTGGATCGTATCACGAGTCAAATTATCGTTATAAGTTTTAGCGAGAAATGGAAATGCATTCTTTTTAGTTTTTAATAATCAAATGATTCAGGTCTTCAAGCGGCTTACCCTTGATCGTCGATACCACACATTCAGCTTGAGGGCTGAGATGCTTTTTCTTCCTTTTGCCCATTGTTCGGACATGTAACCTCAAGAGTGTCTCCTATATGTCACAAAACAACATTTCGCTAGCTTTTATTTTGAAATATATTGATAATATATTTCAAGTATA
>JAIELM010000516.1 GCA_019752975.1 Undibacterium sp.
GCTATGGCTTACAATAAGCACTTGCGCAAAACCCCTAGCGTTGTGGTCGTTTTCTCGCTGTGCTCAAGCAGTGTTTTAGTCTGTATTTACAGTTGTGAGGATTTAGAATAGGTTCTGACAACGTAAGATTTTGAATTTTTTTCGCTAACATATTATAAATAATTTGCACAATGATGACTCAAGATGAAATGAAACTCGCGGTCGCGCAAGCGGCTTTATCGTACGTGGTTGAGGGTGAAATTATTGGGGTGGGAACGGGTTCTACCGCCAATTTTTTTATCGATGAACTTGCCAAAATCAAGGACAAAATTAAAGGGGCAGTGGCTTCGTCGGAAGCGACTGCGACCCGTTTGCGTGGTCATGGTATTCCTGTGTTTGATTTAAATGAAGTGCAGTCTTTGGCGGTGTATATTGATGGCGCCGACGAGGTGACTCATGAAGGCGCGATGATCAAGGGGGGCGGCGCGGCGCTGACGCGTGAAAAAATTGTTGCTTCGGTTGCTAAGCAATTTGTTTGTATTGCTGACGTGAGTAAATTGGTCAACTTGCTGGGGAAATTTCCCTTACCTGTTGAGGTCATTCCTATGGCAGAACAAGCCGTAATACGCCGATTGAATGCGCTAGGTGGGCAGACTAAATTGCGTGTAAAAGACGGTAAGCCGCTCATCACCGATAACGGCAATATTATTATCGACGTACATGGATTGGTGATCACAAGTCCTAAAGCTTTGGAGCTGGAAATTAATCAGATTGTGGGTGTTGTGACGGTTGGTTTGTTTGCCGTGCATGGCGCTGATATTTGCCTGCTAGGCGCTCCCGATGGTGTCAAAACTTTGAGGTTTTCAATATGAATGATGTGACTATAGAAGAAGGGCAAGTGATTGCACAAACTAAGGAATGGTTAGAGAAAGCCGTGATCGGCTTAAATCTTTGTCCTTTCGCTAAAGCGGTGCATATCAAAGATCAGATTCGCTATATTGTCAGTGACGCCGCAACTCCTGAGGAGCTGGTTCGGGACTTAATCGCCGAGTTGGAAGTGCTGGCCGAAGCCAATCCAGACAAAATCGACACGACGCTGTTAATCCATCCCTACGTGATGCAAGATTTTTTGGACTATAACGATTTCTTAGAAGTGGCTGACGCGACTTTGGAGGAATTAGATTTGGACGGTATTTTGCAAATCGCCAGTTTTCATCCGCTGTATCAATTTGAGGATAGCGAAATAGACGATATAGAAAACTTTACTAATCGCGCACCTTTTCCCACTTTGCACTTGTTGCGTGAAGAAAGCATAGACAAAGCCGTTGCAGCATTTCCAGAAGCAGAAGACATTTACGAAAAAAATATGCAGACTTTGCGCGCATTGGGTCATGCTGGCTGGAAAAAATTATTCATATAGGGGTTCGGTTTTAGCTCAATTATTTATATCTTTATTTTCGCCTAAAAAACAGGCATTTATTTGCGCTGCTTGCCTTGTTATTTTGCAGAGCAACATGTAAAGTCTAGGGTTGCTTTCTGGCCTAGTCATTCATCTAGTACATAATCACTACGCTTGGCTCTTTCCTCGGCCTCCCTTATCAAGGGTGGGTCGTGAACATAGAAGGCACAAGGGTATGCCTCTTGGCTCCCATCGCACTGTTTACTACTTGTTCTTATAGGATGCGTGATAAAAGCGGTGCAGTGGGTGAATAAATTTAATGTCGCAAAAGCATTTTTGCAAAACACTCCTAATTCGTCACTATTCTTGAGACTCTATGGCTTTAATTGTTCATAAATACGGCGGCACTTCGATGGGATCGACTGATCGCATCAAGAACGTCGCCAAGCGCGTTGCCAAGTGGCATGACGCAGGTTATCAAATTATCGTAGTACCGTCCGCTATGTCAGGGGAAACCAATCGTATTATTGGTCTAGCTAAAGAAATTATGACGGATCCAGATCCGCGTGAACTTGACATGATTGCTTCCACTGGCGAGCAAGTGTCGGTGGGATTACTGGCCATTGCATTGCAGGCTTTGGGTAAGCAAGCGGTGTCTTATGCGGGTTGGCAAGTGGCGATTAAGACTAATTCCGCGTATACCAAAGCACGCATTGGCTCCATCGACGATACTAAAGTTTCGGCGGATTTGAATGCTGGAAAAATTGTGATTATCACCGGTTTTCAAGGAATCGATGAGCTCGGCAATATCACCACTTTAGGACGTGGTGGCTCGGACACCTCAGCGGTGGCGATTGCTGCTGCGATGAAGGCACAAGAGTGCTTGATTTATACTGATGTAGATGGCGTGTATACGACCGATCCGCGTGTGGTTTCTGAGGCGCGTAAGCTCAATACCGTGACCTTTGAAGAGATGTTGGAAATGGCATCCTTAGGCTCCAAAGTTTTGCAAATTCGTTCGGTTGAATTTGCCGGTAACTACCGCATGCCTACTCGCGTTTTATCATCGTTGACTGACCCACTTATGCCGTTAGAGGAAGAAATTATCTCCGGCACCCTGATTTCGTTTGAGGAAGATACAAATATGGAACAAGCTACCATCACCGGCATTGCGTTTAACCGCGATGAGGCCAAAGTTACGGTCTTTGCCGTGCCTGATAGACCCGGCATTGCCTATCAAATTTTAGGGCCAATTGCCGACGCCAATATTGAAGTCGACATGATTATCCAAAATCAATCAGTCGATGGTAAAACCGACTTCACCTTCACGGTTCCGCGGGCAGATTACAATAGGGCCATGGATGCCTTAAACGCCAACGTAAGAGAACATATTGGTACCGGCAATATCATTGGTGACGCTAAAGTTTCAAAAGTTTCTGTAGTTGGTGTAGGCATGCGTAGCCATGTAGGTATCGCTTCACAAATGTTCCGCACCCTTGCAGAAGAGGGCATCAATATACAAATGATCTCTACGTCGGAAATTAAAATTTCTGTCTTGATCGACGAGAAATATATGGAGTTGGCGGTGCGTGCTTTGCATAAGGCCTTTGGTTTAGAGTCAGCTTAGGGTGGATTAGTCTCAGTATCAGCGATATTTTCATGGTAGGGTGTTGACCAATTGTGAACTACCCGCTATGATCACGGTCTCGATTGCGATGTGTTTTGTTGCAAACGTGTGGAGACGTGGCCGAGTGGCCGAAGGCACCTCCCTGCTAAGGAGGCATTTGGGCTTAACCCTGAATCGTGAGTTCGAATCTCACCGTCTCCGCCAGTAATAAGTAAAAATGGGTGAAATTCAGTTGAGTTTCGCCCATTTTTCGTTGTGGAATCTGGGATTTTGTGTAAATTTTGGTTTAAATGAGGAATGCACA
>JAIELM010000481.1 GCA_019752975.1 Undibacterium sp.
ATCGCGCCGGAATTGCCAAGTCACATTTTGCCCTATGCTGGGCAAAACAAATTGTATGCAGTTATGTTGATCTAAGTCTTCGAGTGTCATCGGCGTGCCATGCTTATGCAAGTAGGCGGGCGCCGCGACCACCACTAATTCCGCATCTAATAGTTTGCGTGCCACCATGCCAGAATCAGGCGGCACTCTCACCCTAACTGCCAGATCAAAGCCATCGGCCATGAAATTGACATTCCAATTACTCAACTGTAAATCAAGTTTGATTTGTGGATATTTTTCGTGAAAAGCGGGCATTAAGGGTAAGGCGCAATGATGTCCGAATGGCGTCGGCATACTGATTTTCACATTGCCGGCTGGGACAACTTGTTGACCACCTGCTTCGCGCTCAGCTTCGACAATTTGCGCCAAAGCCTGTTTGCATTGCAGGTAGTAACTACGCCCCGCTTCGCTCAAGCGAATTTTGCGGGTGCTACGCACAAATAATCGGACGCCAAGACGCTGCTCTAAACGCAAAACATTGCGACTGACAGCCGCTGGCGTTAAGCCAGCGCGATTCGCCGCCTCGGTAAAGCTTTCATGTTCTGCGGCGAGGCAAAACAATTCTATGCTGCCTAGCATCACATCACTAAATTGCAAACTCATAGCAAACCCAATCTCCATTCCGATTCAAAGCAATCTGGTCGGTGTTGTTGATGCTGTTGTAGCTTACTACGCTACTGATCTTATTAGCCCCAATTTGATCATTACTAAATTTGGCTTACATCATGTAACTTAAGTAGTGCCGCGATGGGAGTTTAACAGTTTTCGATTTCCTCTTAGGATAGTGTCCTGTGGTTGCCTGACTATTTTGGTCTCGCCAATCTACAATATTCACTACAAGGACTCATCATGAAACTGTATTATTCCCCTGCTGCTTGCTCATTAGTTTCCCATATTATTCTGCGTGAAACTGGTCTGCCATTTAGCTTACACAAAGTCGACTTGGCAACACACAGCTTGGCTGACGGTAGCGACTATTATGAAATCAGCGCCAAAGGTCAAGTTCCCATATTGGAATTGGCTGATGGGCAACGCCTCAGCGAAGGTCCGATCATCGCACAATATCTGGCCGAACAAGCCCAGCATAGTTCACTCCTACCCGCAGTCGGTACATTAGCTCGCTACCGTGTATTGGAATGGCAGAACTACATCACATCTGAATTACATAAATCATTCTCAGTGCTATTTAACCCTGCAATTGGTTCTGACAGCAAGATGATCATTCGTACTGCGTTGCGGAAAAAATTGGCTTGGGTATCGACACAACTGGAAGGCAAGACTTTTCTGACGGGTACAGACTTCAGCGTTTCTGACGCTTACTTATTTGTTGTCTGTGGTTGGGCAAAATTTGTGGATTTGAAAATCGACGATCTGATGCCACTGCAACACTTTCTTACTTCTGTCAAACAACGTCCTCAGGTCGCGGCTGCCTTGCAAGCAGAAGCTGCGCTTTGATCATCACTCTTTAGTTTCTCCAACTCTTGACGAGGACATATGCCTTACGTACTGATACAAGTGACCGACGAAAATGTCACAACTGCACAAAAAACGGCACTGATTAAAGGCGCTACCGAACTGCTGGTGCAGGTTTTAGATAAAGACCCAGCGACCACCTTTGTCGTCATTGATGAGGTCAATACCGATAACTGGGGTGTGGCAGGTGTCCCCGTCACTGAATTAAGAAAAAAATCTGGCAAACGGTGAACAATGATGCAGACGAAAGTACAAACGAAAATGCAGACCACGGTGCAAACGACACATCCCGCGATTCTACAAACGATTAGCAATTATTTTGACGCATTATATGATTGTGACGTCGCTCTACTGCAACATGTATTTCATCCAGCCGCTAATTATTATTGCGCAACGGATGGCAACTTGTTGCATTTAGATATGGAGAATTATTTTTCCGTCGTCGCGAAAAGAATCTCTCCAGCAAGTCGCCAAGAGCTCCGGCAAGACCGAATTATTAGTATCACTACCGTTGGTCCAGTCACCGCCTTTGCTCACGTACAGTGCGCGATCGCAGAGAAATTTTTCGATGATTTTTTGAGTTTGATCTGTCTCGATGGGCGTTGGCAAATCATCGCTAAAGTGTTTCACTATGAACTGCTAGCACCACCACAACCGAAGGAAATCTAGGGCACTACAAACCACTAACCATCCTCAACTTCCGCTGAACTAGTATTTTTGAAATGGCGAGGATCACAATTTTGAGCTTGCTGACTTGGTTTGTAAAACGATAGTGAAATTAGGGGAATCGTTCTTGATGACGATGTAAAACATTCCCCTTTCTTACCCCATTTGGCAGGCCGTTATCCAAAGCTATCGCACCATTGACGAACACATATTTAATTCCTAACGCGGCTTGCTTAGGATGAGAAAAAGTCGCTTGATCTGAAATCGTGGCGGGGTCAAAAATCACTAAATCCGCGTAACATTGTGGTGCAATACGACCGCGTTGTTTGAGACCAAAATAATCGGCTGACAAGGTGGTCATGCGGCGTATGGCTTCGGCTAAGGTAAACAGTTTTTGTTCGCGGCAGTAGTGACCCAATACGCGCGGGAAAGCACCCCAGAGTCGTGGATGCGGGTGGCTATCATGCGGCAGCCCGTCCGAACCTATCATGGTGTGTGGATAGCTTAGTACCCGCTGTACATCGTCTTCTCGCATTTGAAAATAGACGGCGCCGGCTGGATGTAAGCGGCGTGCTGCTTCCTTTTGGTCAAGCTGCCATTCCTCTGCAATACTGGATAAGTCACGACCTTGCATTTCGGGATGGGGAGTGGAAAAACTGATCATGATGCGGATCACCCCATCGACATAGTCAGGGTCGAGCACGGTGGAACCGGCGGTGTAGGGATAAGCATCGAGGCCTATCGCTTGACGGTTTTTCCGTTCGCTAATGTAGGATAGGGTTTCGTTAGTCCTGCCCCAATTGGCTGGGCCGGCGCATTTGTGATGGGAGAGAATAACTGGTAATTGCGCAGCCAAACCAGCGTCACAAGCTTCTTCCAATGCCTCTATGACGCCGCTGTATTCATCGCGAATATGCGAGGTGTACACGCCGCCATATTGCGCGCTGATCTTAGCTAATGCGATGACTTCTTGATTGTTAGCTGCTTTACTCGGTTGATAAAATAAACCAGAACTAAATCCTAGCGCGCCTGCTTGCATCCCTTCTTCTAGTAGCGCTTGCATGGCCTTGATTTCTGCTTCGTTGGCGGCACGAGTTAAGTCCGCAACAGCGTTGACGCGTAAAGTGGAAT
>JAIELM010000081.1 GCA_019752975.1 Undibacterium sp.
TCGAACTCGTAGCGGTCTCACCAAAATGGTGATCTTTAAAAACAGCGTAAAAGTCAATATTCATGCGGCTTACCAGACCATTTGTAGCGGTCAATAGAGGAATTTAGGATCATATATCATAGGCGAAAATAAGTAGCTATTCACACCAATATGTCATGATGAGCTGGACAATGACGGAAATAGTCCTTTTTCAACCACAAAGAGCTTACTCTTACTCTTACTCTTACTCATAGCGCAAACAATCCACAGGCAATAGTTTTGAAGCCCGACGTGCTGGATAAAAGCCAAAGAACACGCCCACCATACTGGAGAAACTACACGCGACGATCACCGCTTGGGAGGTCACGAATACATCAAACTGTCCGGACGAAGTAATGGCGGCAGCCGCACCAACCGCGAGCAAGATGCCAACAATACCGCCAACAAAGCAGATCACTACCGCTTCGGTCAAGAACTGTAGTAAGACATCTCTGGGCTTGGCACCGATCGCCATTCTAATACCAATTTCACGGGTTCTTTCCGTCACCGACACTAACATAATATTCATAATGCCTATGCCGCCGACAACCAGAGAAATCGCACCGATCACGCCCAATAATGCCGCGATACCGGTACTGATTTTTTTCGCTGTCTCAGCAAAAGAAGCTAAATTCTCAATCCTAAAATCATCCGGCTCTTCAAACTTAATGTGATGCCTATCGCGTAGTGTTTCATTAATGTCGGCGATCCCGTCTTGCAAATTTTTCCCCGATTTTCCCTGCGCAATAACATAGTGCACGTTATCCGGAAAAGGCATGCGTATCAGAGTGGCCGATGCTGCGGTGATGGGAACTAAAACCAAATCAGCCAAGTCACCACCATCCACTTGTTTGCCTTCGCCATGCAGTACACCGACCACTTGAAAGGCGACATTTTGTATTCGGATAAATTTACCTAAGGGATCAATTTTGTAAAAAAATTGATCCGCGACTTTGTGCCCAATAACCACCATTCGTGCTGACGAGCGCACGTCGGCATCACTAAAGGTGCTACCGGTCTCGATTTTCCAATTACGGATCTTAAACATGGCGGGAGTGACGCCTAGAATATTTCTATCTGCTGTTTCATTGCCTACCGCAAGTTTGAAACTACCCTGTAACGCGGGTGCAGCGCCTGTAAGAGAGTTTAATCCATTTAAGGCTTCGGCATCTGCCATGGTCAGTGCTGGCGCTGCGCCGCTGCGCAAACGACGCTCACTTGCCCGATCACCACCAGGCACTACGAACAGCATATTGGTGCCGAGTTGTTCTAACTGTTTACCAATGAAGCGCTTCATGCTATCACCCAGTGCCAACAATAAGACCACTGAGGTAATACCAATCACGATACCCAACATGGTCAACACTGTGCGCAGGCGATTGGCATTCATGGAGCGGAATGCTTCATTGATCACTTGTAGAAAATTCATAACTGTTCTCTTTCATTCGCGTGACTTTGTGCCAATTGTGCCAAACCTTCCTTGGCCGGTCCGTCATACAAAACATGCCCATCTTTCAAGCGCATCAAGCGCTTGGCATAGGCCGCGATATCGGGTTCATGCGTCACCAACAAAATTGTGATGCCACGCTCTTCATTGAGTTTTTGAAACGAACGCATAATTTCTTCGCTGGTCTGGGTATCGAGATTACCGGTCGGTTCGTCAGCCAAAATTAAAGGCGGGTCGCCGACTAAGGCACGCGCAATGGCGACCCTTTGTTGCTGTCCACCGGAGAGTTGATTGGGAGTGCGTTTGGCGTAATCTTTAAGGCCCACACGTTCCAATTCCAACAACGCTTTGGCGTGGGCTTTGGCACGTGACACGCCGGCATAGATCAAGGGCAATGCAACGTTCTCCGCTACATTCATACGTTTGATTAAATTAAAGCTCTGAAATACAAAACCAATGGTGCGATTGCGTATGGTTGCTAATTGTGCCCTCGACAAAGTGAGGGTATCCACGCCACCCAACATATAGCTGCCACCAGTAGCCTGATCTAAGCAACCAAAGATATTCATTAATGTCGATTTGCCTGAACCAGATTGTCCCATCACGGCTAAAAAATCACCATGTGGTACAACTAGATCAATGCCAAACAAGACTTGAGTCTCAACATCTCCAGAAAAATAACTTTTGGTGACGTGACGAATATCGATCAGTGGCCCATTTGCTAGATCAGTGATGATGCTACTCATTCTTCATTCCCTTGACTACCTGCCACTAGAGCACGCGTGACTACTTTGTCACCGACTTTAAGATCGCCAGCGAGCACTTCGGTAAAACGGAAATTAGACAGGCCAATTTTAATATCGACCGTCTTGAGTTGATTCTTTGCGTCCAAGGTATAAATTTTAAACGAACGAGTGCTTTCGCTCTTACTACGAAAGCCAACATCATCATCCGCTGCAGGCGCTGGCACTAGGGGAGCGAGCGTTGCGGTGTTGCTCGAACCGCTGGCATTACTTTCCTTAGCCTTTTTCTTGGCTTCTTTTTCTAACTCTTCGTCTGATAGACGAAAGCGTAAAGCAGCGGTCGGTATACGTAACACGTTCTGCCGATTACCGACTACTAAGCGTACTTGTGCTGTCATTCCTGGCTTTAATAATTCGTCTTTATTAGACACATCCAAGACCACGTTATATGTGACCACGTTTTGTACCACATTGGCAGCTAGACGAAATTGACGCATATTGGCATCAAATTCCTTATCAGGGTAAGCGTCAACCACAAAACGTGCTTGCTGACCTTCTTTCAATGCGCCGACATCGGCCTCAGAGACACTAGTGTCGATCTGCATCTTGGTCAAGTCACGGGCGATTTGAAATAAATTAGGTGTCGTAAAAGATGCCGCCACCGTTTGACCCAAATCAATGGTGCGTTTGATGATCACGCCATCGATAGGCGCGCGGATCACACTATTATTAAGATCGGCCTCGGCTCTGGCTAACTGTGCCTGGGACAATTTAATATTCGCGCTGGCGACATCTAATTCGCGTTTAGATTGATCTAGTGCTAAACCAGACACATAGTTTTGCGCCACTAAGCGTTGATTGCGCTCAAAATTGGCCAGAGCCAAGCGCATCGAGGCTTGCGCCGAGGCGAGACTTGCTTCAGCTTGGCGAATTTGTGCGTTAAAAATAGTAGGATCGAGTTTAAGCAGCACCTGCCCCTGCTTCACATGGTCATTAAAATCAGCCTTTAATTCCACTACCGTACCCGACACTTGCGAGCCTACATTGATCAGCGCAACCGGATTAATCGTGCCGTTAGCAG
>JAIELM010000277.1 GCA_019752975.1 Undibacterium sp.
ACGACATAGGTAGGTTTGGGGAACCTTCGCCATGGGACTATTTTCTAAAAAATTCCACTCCTGTAATTGATCTCGGATCATGTCTGCATGGGCGATTTCCTCTTCGCTACAACCCGCTTTGATTGGAGAGAGTATGGTTAATGCATAAGCGTTGCCACTGATGTTACCTGCCATGCTCTTCTCCTTGAAGGTCGGAAGCTAATTTTTGCGCCGCAATTTGTTTGCGTGATTGATCGTCATGCCAACGCTGACGCCTCTGCACTTGATGGGCAGACATGCTGATAATAGGAGTAGGGTGCATATCGCCCAAATCGTGTTGTAGCCCACGCAGTAGCGATTTATAGCGCTGCATAAATGCCGCGTCACCATTGGCATCATGTTCTTCCTGTGGGTGTTTTTGGAACGCTACCAAGGCGTCTTTTACCGCTTGTCCGCTTTTGACATCGTTTGATGCGGCAAGGGGGTAGGCGTTGTAATAGTGGATGGTTTCAATCTGGTTATAGCGTATGTAGTTGTGAAATGGCGTCAGTGGAACCGACTTGGGATAGCGGACATTCCATTTCCAAAAAAGGTCTAATCCAGCGGGAATCGCGAAGGTAAATGAGTCCACATACTGATCCCAACTACCATTGAAATTACTGAAAAACAGCATGTAGGAATATTTTAATTCTTCCTTAGGTTGCTCTGGGGCGAGATGGGGAAATTGGTCTTTGCCTATAATCACCCAACGCGCATAATGGATGAGTGATAAGGTCACTAGCCCTTTAAGAGTAGCGGGAAGTTTTAAAGCAACCCAAAAATATAATCGATTAAGCCAAGCGGTATACCAGCGAATTGGCGTGATTACATTCATGGCATAGGCTTTACCTGCAATATTGGACATAGATACGCCTCGGTCTATTGGATAAAAAAGTAGGGAGATGCTGAAAATTCAGTCGTTTTAAAATTAGGACTTGCGCAAAACAGACGCTGGCGTTGTTGCGTTCGCCGCTTGCTAAACTAAGGTACTAAAGTACTGCCTGCGGCTCCGCGCCCCCGATTCAAGCATTCGATGGCAGGCTCTAGCCAGCGTAATTTTGCATCAGTCCTAAAATATAAAAACAGTGCAAAAAAGTGTGGCGGCTGGCGACAATTGTGTCAATTAAAATTACCATGCATTTTATCAAATGTTGCGTTTACAATCCAAAAATTTAATTTAAAAAAAGTGTAAAGGGTGCTTGACATAGGTTTTTAGCTGCACTAATATGTCAAACATGCTTTACACATTTTGGCAAAGAACTGCAATAATAAGTCCAAGTTCTTGTCGGAGGCGAATACGTAAATCATCAAGCATGGTAGCGACTACCCTGCTTTTTTTATAAAAATCGATGTCAAGCGACCTTGACTTATTTGAGCTGCATAAGGAGCATTATCATGGGATTATTATTTTGGATACGTCGTTTTATCACCGTTTTTGTCGTTGCTTTTATCCTCATTGCTGGTGCACAAATGCTTCGCGGTCACGACATTGCATATGCGCTGGAACAAGGCCTGATTTGGTCATTCATTTCATCCAGTATCTTCGTCATCTCACGTTTTATTCAGGCGCGTAATAAAAAACATTGTGCATTGTGCCGTGATACGCCCGAGATGCAATAAAACCTCATCATTACAAAGGAGAATCTCATGTCAGAAAGCACTTACTCTCAACACGAAAAAAGTATAGCCAAGACCTATTTTATTGAATTGGGATTGGCCATGATCTTGTACGTGGTGATATTAATTGCCGCGGTGTTCATGGCTAAATCCATGCAGCCCGGGTTATTGCGAACACTGGTCGTACTAAGTCCAACGATCCCCTGTGGACTCGCCCTGTGGGCCATTATTCGCATGTTTAAGCGTATGGACGAATACTTGAAAATGCAAGCGCTTGAGACACTCGCCATTTCAGGTGCGATTACCACCATGTTCGGTTTGAGTTATGGGTTTTTGGAAGGCGTTGATTTTCCAAGGCTCTCTGGCTTTATTTACTATGGCGTTTTCATGGGGAGTTGGTTTGTTATCGCTTGTGGTCGTAAATTTTTGGGCCGTTGATATGAAAAATATCGTCAAAGAATTGCGCATAGCGCGCGAATGGAGTCAGGCCGCGTTGGCTGATCATTTGGCAGTGTCGCGGCAAACTGTTAATGCGATAGAGACGGGACGTTATGACCCCAGTCTACCCTTAGCTTTTAGTATCGCTAAGTTGTTTGGACAGCCGATAGAACAGATATTTTTCGCTGATTGATTTTTACTTATATTGAATTTTTACGAAAAGAGAGCATCATGAATAGCACTAATTTTTGCAGTAATAAACTCATTCGATTTGGCTTCATCGTCGCCGCCCTTGTCATCGCTGGTACTTCAAGTCTAAGCCACGCAGCGAACAAACTCGCCAGTACCGCGCAAGAATACCAAGTCGGTAGCATGCACGTAGCACAATATGGCAAGCAAACTGGAAAGGGCGCACCGATTATTCTGATTCCTGGCTTGTCCTCGGGCGCTTATGTTTGGGATGACACCGTCAAACAATTGGAAAACGATCATATTCTGTACGTAGTGACCTTGGCAGGATTTAATGGTACCCCCGCCATTGAAGGTAATATGATGGAGAAAGCCAAGCAGTCCTTATCGGAATTAATCAGCAACAAGAAAATCAGTAAACCGATCTTGGTTGGACATAGCTTGGGTGCGACTTTATCGATCTGGTTTGCGACCGAGCATTCGGATTTGCTCAGCGGTGTATTTGCGGTTGATGGTTTGCCGGTATTTCCTGGTACAGAAAACGTACCGCAAGAGCAAAGACATGCGATGGCACAAGGCATGAAAGCGAGAATGTCAGGACTAAACAAAGAGCAATTCGAGCAAAATCAACAGCAATACATGAAGTACGCCATCATGGACGAAAAACAAGCAGCCGAGATTGCCAAGCTTAGTGCCAAAAGCGATGCGAATGCCGTGGCACAATATATGGCGGAAGATGCAGAATTAGACGTGCGCAAAGGTTTGAGTGCGATTCAGGTACCGTTAGCGCTAGTGTTTCCTTTTAACGCACCTGATATGGCGCAATATAATCGGACAGAAGATCAAATCACTAGCTACTACAGCGCTTTGATGCAGGGCACACCCAAACTACAACTGCATACGGTCAGAGACGCCCGCCATTTCCTGATGTTAGATCAGCCCAAAGTATTTGCAGAGAAACTTCAAAGTTTTGTGCAGTCTGTAGAGTGAGTTTGTCGGGGAAATGTTGGGGGATTTGTAGGGC
>JAIELM010000501.1 GCA_019752975.1 Undibacterium sp.
ACGCTGTGTTTGGTAGTGGTAGGGTTGGCACTGTGCAAACGCATGTCAAATAAAGCAAACTCGACTTGGCGCAATGTTTGCAAACCAGATTGGAAATTTTTGGCAGCGATCATTTTGTCGTAAAGTGCGCGCGGTAACTGTTCACCGCTATCAACATGCGCAGTCATTTGCTGTAATACATCCCATTCCCAGCAAAAATTTTCCATAAATTGCGAAGGCAATTCTACCGCATCCCACTCTACGCCAGTGATGCCAGAGACCGCCAAGTCATCCACTTGTGTAAGCAAATGATGTAAGCCGTGACCAAATTCGTGAAATAGGGTGATTACTTCATCGTGTGAAAAAGTCGCTGGCTTGAGTACGCCATCGACCGTCACAGGGGCATTAAAATTGCAAGTGAGGTAGGCCACCGGAGTCTGAATACCTTCAAGTTTTTTGCATCGCCCCCGCGCATCGTCCATCCATGCACCGCCTTGTTTGCCGGCTCTCGCATATAAGTCGAGATAAAACTGTCCGATTAATTGGCCCTCTTTTTCTATGCGATAAAATTGCACGTCAGGATGCCAAGTTGCCGCATGATCGGGCTTGACTTCGACGGCAAAAAGCGTCTGTATAACGCTAAAAAGACCAGCAATCACTTTGTGTTCTGGGAAGTATTGTTTTACTTCTTGTTCGGAAAAGGCGTAACGTGCTTCACGTAATTTTTCAGAAACGTAGGTGGTATCCCAAGCTTGTAAGTCGGCTATGCCGAATTTTTCTTGGGCAAATAGTCTGAGTTCTTGTAAGTCTTTTTCTGCGTATGGACGAGCGCGGGTCGCTAGATCCAATAGGAAAGTTTCGACTTGCACTGCGTTTTCTGCCATCTTTGGTAAGAGCGATACTTGAGCAAAATCTCGATAGCCCAAGAGATCTGCTTCTTCTTGCCGCAAGCTTAGCAGCTCATCAATGATGGCGCTATTGTCCCATTCTGGATGTCCACCTAATTCCGAAGCCTTAGTGGCGTTGGCACGATAGATGGTTTCGCGTAGATCGCGATTTTGCGCATACTGCAAAATTGGAAAATAAGATGGGAAATGTAGATTGAATTGGTAACCCGTTTTACCCGCTTTTTCGGCTGTTTGCTGCGCTGCTTGGAGAACCTCTTCTGGCAGACCTTCGAGCTTAGCAAGGTCTGCAACGTCGAGCGTATAGTCGTTGGTGGCGTCTAAGACATTTTCAGAAAATCTGGTGGATAGACTGGCTAGTTTTTCTTGGACTTCGCCATAACGCTTTTTCTTGTCTGGTCCCAACTCTGCACCACCGAGTTTAAAATCACGCAGGGCGTTCTCGATTATTTTTTTTCGGGCGGGGCTGAGTGTTGGGTAGCTGCTACTGGCTTTGAGTGCCTTGTAATGATCAAATAGGTGGAGATTTTGTCCAAGCTCGGTCCAAAATTCGGTGAGCTTGGGTTGGTTTTCGTTATATACCGCACGCAATTCCGGCGTGTCACGTACCGAATTCAAATGACTGACAATACCCCAAGCGCGACCAAGTTTTTCGGTAACCGCTTCTAATGGCGCAACAAAATTTTCCCAAGAAATGTCGCTAATGCTTTGCTCTAAATGAGTAACGACTACACGACATTCGTTCAACAGCATGTCGATGGCAGGCGTGACATCCTCGGGTTGGAATTGATCAAAACGTGGCAGATCGGAAAAGTCGAGTAGGGCATTGGTGGAGGTCATGAGCTTCCTGTTATTGTTGAGTCTAGTCGGGGAGGGAAGCGAAACGCCTACCACCACCGGGCAAGGTTGAAATGCCGCATGTTATTTGAACGGCGGAAAGCGCTGAGCTTTTCCGCCCTACGATTTGATTAAGGCAGCGTTCTTTCAGCAGCCTCTATCGTATTCACCAACAACATGGTAATCGTCATCGGCCCCACCCCACCTGGTACCTGGGTGATATAGCCGGCAACCTCTTTCACGTTGGCGTAATCCACGTCGCCACATAATTTACCTTGGTCATCGCGATTCATGCCCACGTCCAATACCACGGCGCCAGGCTTAACCATGTCAGCGGTGACGATATTACGCTTACCAGTGGCGACCACGAGGATATCGGCATTCTTGGTGTGCAGGCTTAAGTCACGGGTCTTAGAATTGCATATGGTGACGGTCGCCCCTGCTTGCAAGAGCAACATGGCTTGCGGTTTGCCCACGATATTGGAAGCACCAACGATGACGGCGTTTGCGCCACGTACTGGATAGTTTATTGACTCCAACATTTTCATCACACCATAAGGTGTACATGGGCGAAATAGCGGTTGACCAGTCATCAACAGTCCGGCGTTACTGATGTGAAAACCATCCACATCTTTTTCCGCGGCTATCGCTTCGATGACTTTATTGGTGTTGATGTGTGCCGGAAGAGGCAATTGCACTAAGACGCCATTGATTTTAGGATCATGGTTTAAGCGTGCAATATGGGTCAATAAATCGGCTTCGCTCAAGTGCGCATCGTATTTTTCAAGGACGGAGTAAAAGCCACAATCTTCACAAGCTTTGACCTTGTTGTTGACGTACACTTGAGAGGCAGGATTTTCACCGACCAAGATCACGGCCAGACCAGGTTGTTTGCCTTGTGCCGTGA
The DNA here is from genome assembly GCA_019752975.1 of Undibacterium sp. Lineage (GTDB taxonomy): Bacteria > Pseudomonadota > Gammaproteobacteria > Burkholderiales > Burkholderiaceae_D > Undibacterium. The sequence goes on from JAIELM010000501.1 coordinate 2,629, forward strand.
GCGCCGCCGCACGCGCTGTGACCTTACTGCGAATTTGCTGGGAGAGCGCGGTGCCGCTGATGATTTGTGCTGTCATAGGATCTCAAAAAGTAAAGGTCTCGTGATCAAAAGTAGAATAATGGGATTATATGGGATTATATGGGATTATCTGGGATCTGAGATGTGAGGCGCATTGCAGGTTTTCTGCCCACCATTATTCACTCCCTATCTTAACTCCCCATCGCATCCCATTTTTCTAGCGCCGCCAACAACAATTCGTCGATCTCCGCGAAGCGATCATTGAGTTTTTTAATATCGGCTGGTTTTGCATCTTTATAAAATCCCCCATCCGCCAATTTTTCAGAAATAGTCTTTTGCTCGGCTTCTAATTTTGCAATTAAACTCGGCAATTCGTCCAATTCTTTTTGTTCTTTATAGCTGAGTTTTTTCTGCTTACTCACACCAGCATTTGCGCTCATGCTACTGACGGGAGAGATCGTTTTGTTTTCAGATTTGTTAGACTGTGCAGTTGATTTGGTTGAAGCGGCGACAGAGTTTTTGTAATTCTCCCAATCGGTATACCCACCTATGTATTCTTTCCATTCTCCTGCACCTTCAGAGGCAATCACTTGCGTTACCACGTTGTCGAGGAAAGTTCT
>JAIELM010000097.1 GCA_019752975.1 Undibacterium sp.
CGTTTTCATGGATAACAGTTTAACAGCGAAGTGTATAAAAAAACCTGAGATAAGTGTGTTGCGAAGCTTTTCCCGATGTTTTCCTCAGGTGTTCTTAGCATGCAAAGTACACAATGAGGATTCTACTTATTCTAGGATTACGATTATGAGTTTATCAACGATACCGTTTAAAAAAATCGCGCTCTATATTTTGAGTTTATTTGTGGGATTTGCGCTTTTGCTTATCATCATCAATCTTCCAATGTTTGATGAAGAGCTTCGGCCTGACGTGAAGTTGGCAAATCAAATTCCATCCGAAATTGATCCTCAACAAAACGCCTATTTTTCACTTTTGGGCATGCAAGCTAGCGCGGAGAAAGACATGCACCTAGTGGGTGTCCAATTGACCGCACGCCATGTACAAAACCGCGAGCAACATCAACAAGATGAACTTACAGCGGCAGATAGAGAGGAAATCGCTGGTGGCGAAGACTTAGATCGAGCTTGGTTGGAACAATATAGCTCATGCAATTCGCGTAAGGTCAGTGGCTGTTTAGCCAAAATGGTGGCAGAAATTGAGAAGAAACCGGTGACAGATGTGAGGTTTCAAGTAGCGATGCGTCGATACAAACAGTTGATTGAAATGGGGCAATATCAAGATTTGCAACGCGCCAGTCCAGGGACACCGCTGCCGCAATTTGGAACGCCCTTGAGATTCGCTAAAATCTATTTGGCGCAATTATCCATAGAAAAAGACCCTCTGGTTTTCTTGATAGCTCTCAAAAAGGACATGAAATTTTGGCGTATGGTACTAAATCAAAGTACTACCCTCATCAGCAAGATGATCGCTACCGCAGTGATATCGAATGATTTGCAGTATTTATCTGAGTTTCTGCAAAACAAAACCTTCACGACACAACAACAGCGCTTGATCCAAGAACTGCTCGTTGTATTAAGTAAGGATGAATTAGATATTAGCAAAGCCATTTGGGGAGAAGGTCGGATGATGATGTCCATTTATAATTCGATGAAAGAAAATCAGTTAGTTCGAATGACTTCTCAGTACAACGCAACCTTAAATATTTATTATGACTTTGCTGTCAAACCGGATATTGACCTGGCCAAACTCTCTTCAATGAAGTTGGCTCAAGCTCTTTCGCAAACGCGTCCCTCGCGGCAATTACCACTGACTTGGTCACCATCAAGTTTATATAACATAATGGGGAAGTTACTCGTCGTAGACGCTTCCCCATCATTTATAGAATACATCGCGCGCGTACACGATCTCAATGGCATGATTTTATTAGTCCAGTTGCAGCTTTCCTTGAAATCTCTTCCGATTGAGGCATTAGAGGATGGCATTAAAAAATCACCGATTAAAAATCCGTACACCAATCAGGCCATGTTATGGAATAAAGCGAACGGTACCATCGAATTTAAATGCCTTGAGGCGAAGTCGATTTGCCAGGTAAAGATTTAGCGCCTGATAATTCGTCCAATACATGCGGCAATAAAATTGCCATACTTAAATGAATGCGTGGCGTCAAATAATGATGAAGAGACTGGACGGTAAAAACCAAACAAGAAGCATTGGGCGAATGTCTTAAGCAAGTGATTCGTCAAGGTAAGTTGAAGCACAATCGCTGAGGCATACTAAAAGCTCAACTAAGCCAAGCTCTCGCTCGTTTTAGGAAAAAAACTTGAAATGCTGTCTTAACCGATTGCCTTAGGATGGTAGTCGAAAAGCGGCGTCACCATGACATCTGTTAAAATGCGCGTCGCTTGGTTTTAAATGTGCGGGACTTAACTGCGAAGCGTTTTATCTATTCGCGGTCACCGATTTTTATAATCGATACCTTATATAAATTCTCCTTGCCATTGGTGGTAATTCGGTGGTGGAGCGATGATGGTTTTCAGTGAATATTGATCATGCAGAATGACAGTTCTGAGCCACATCAAATAACAAACTCCCTATGAAAGCAGTATAGAGAAAGTATGGAAGAAAAGAATTACGGCGGGAGAAAAATCTCCATCGCGCCCATGATGGATTGGTCAGATAGGCACTGTCGTTTATTTCATCGGCACATCAGCCAGCATACTTGGCTATATACCGAGATGGTGACTACTGGCGCCATCATTCATGGCGATGCCGCGCGTCATTTAGATTTCAATCAAGAAGAGCATCCGGTCGCATTGCAATTGGGTGGTAGCGAACCTGCCGATTTGGCGATTGCTGCGAAAATGGGGCAACAATGGGGTTATGACGAGGTCAATCTCAATTGCGGATGTCCTTCAGAGCGGGTGCAAAAAGGTGCGTTTGGTGCCTGTTTGATGGCCGAGCCTGAACTCGTTGCCGATTGCGTTAAAGCCATGCGTGACGTGGTGGATATTGACGTTACGGTTAAGCACAGGATCGGTATTGATGAGCTAGAATCGTATGATTTTATGCGTGATTTTGTGGGCACAATTGCTGAAGCAGGTTGCAATACTTTTGTGGTGCATGCCCGTAATGCGATACTAAAAGGTCTCACGCCTAGAGAGAATCGTGAAGTGCCTCCACTGAAATATGATTATGCATATCGACTTAAAAAAGAATTTCCCGAGTTGGAAATCATCATCAACGGTGGCATCAAAACGGTAGAAGAAATTGATCTGCATTTGCAGCACGTCGATGGCGTTATGTTAGGACGTGAGGCCTATCATAATCCCTATCTGATGAGTAGTTTTGACGCTCGCTATTATGGCGATAACAGCGTCCCTAAAACCCGTGAAGAAGTCTTACTCGCTATGATTCCCTACATCCGTGGGCAATTAGAAAAACACGGCGATTATGGTAACGGCAAGGGCTTGCGATTGAATGGCATCACCCGCCACCTATTAGGACTTACTTTTGGCTTAATCGGCGCTCGAGCTTTTCGACAAACGCTGTCAGATACCAAGAAACTGGCCAAAGGCGATCCAGATTTATTGATGGAAGCGATGCAAAGAGTACTCGACGCAAATCAAGAGCCAGTTCACTTGCAAAATCATGTGGATCCAGAAAACATTTGCTAGAAACCACAATCTCTCGTATAATTCGAAGCTCACTTGCTGCTGAAAAGTAAATAGTGTACCAGTGGTGGTCGTAGCTCAGTTGGTAGAGTCCAGGATTGTGATTCCTGTTGTCGTGGGTTCGAGCCCCATCGTCCACCCCAAAATTATCTTTAAAATCAACGGCTTACAAATTCGATTTGTAAGCCGTTTTTTTATTTTCCAACAGAAACTAGAATTTTCTCATTTT
>JAIELM010000202.1 GCA_019752975.1 Undibacterium sp.
TTTACTAATCCACCAACAATACAACCTGCAAACTCGCCTGAAATCGAAGCTTCTACGCCTTTATCCAATTTAGCACACAAGAAAAAGCCCAGATCACCACAAATAGCGACCACCTGGCAAATTAGCCCCCCTCGTTTTGGCGGCTTCCTGAGAGCGTTTTTTTGCACTGTATGAAGTAATGAAAATCGTCCGCAACTCCCAAGATATCTCAGCATTTCCCAAAACAAAAAACCCGCGCACTCTTAGTGAGTAACACGGGTTTCAATACTTCTTAGTACCGTCTAAAACGGTTATTTGGCGGAAGCGGTGAGATTCGAACTCACGAAGGGCTCACACCCTCGCTAGTTTTCAAGACTAGTGCCTTCAACCACTCGGCCACACTTCCAAGCCCGCTATTATAGTCTAATTTTGACTCTTTGCCAGCACTATTTTTTGTGATCGATTAATTTTCTATTGATTCTATGTTTTCGATTAGGACTGGACATTCTGGCAGTTGAAATTGTTGATTAATCAGTTCTGTAAATAATTCTTCGGTTACCGGACGTGAGAATAAGTAACCCTGAATTTCGTCACAAGCTAAGCGCTGTAGAAAAGCAAATTGTTCGGCATTTTCCACCCCTTCAGCAATGACTTTGTGCTTCATTTGCTTGGCCATACTAATGATGGCGCTAGCGATCGCGCAATCGTCCATATCGGCCGGAATACCTTGAATAAAAGAGCGATCGATCTTCAAGGTATCGATAGGAAAGCGTTTGAGATACGACAGGCTGGAAAATCCCGTACCAAAATCGTCTAACGCTAAGGTGACGCCCTGAGCTGCAATCTGATCCATGATCGCCACCACACTCTCCGCGCTATGCATTAGCATGCTTTCGGTAATCTCTAGCTCCAACCAACTGGACGATATTTGATGACGGCTTAAGGCTTGGTTAACCCGCTCAGGTAAAGCCACCGTGAACTCTTTGGCAGAGACATTGACGGCAATTCTAAATGGTTTGATGCCAGCATCTTGCCACGCCCGCGCTTGACGGCATGCGGCTTCCAAAACCCAAGCATCGATTTGTAAGATAAGATTAGTCTCTTCGGCGATAGGAATAAAATGATTCGGCAATATGGTGCCATCACTGGGATGTGCCCATCTAATCAGTGCTTCAGCACCTTTGACGACACCCGTATAACTATCTACTTTGGGTTGATACAGGAGAAAAAATTCGTCTTTTTGTAGCGCCCTACGCAAACCAGACTCGAGGTACATGCGTTTGGCAATCGATTGATTCATCTCAGCATCATAAAATGCGTAGCTTCCGCTAGATTTTTCAACTAAGCGTTTTGCCTTAAACATCGCGATATCGGCTTTTTGCAAGAGCTGCTCAGCTTCATTGCCGTCTTGTGGATAAATGCTAATTCCTATGCTTGCGCCCAAGCGCAGATCATGTCCCTCGACATGGAAAATTGGCTCTAAACAGGACAACATTTTTTGCGCTACCAAGCCAGCATGAAAATGCTGCTTCACGTCGAGTAGCGCTACTGCGAATTCATCACTACCGAGGCGGGCGATCACATCATTATCTCGAAGCGCGGACCGAAAGCGTTTGGCCACCTGCTTTAATAATAGATCGCCGATACGATGCCCCAACATGTCATTGATGGGTTTGAAACGATTAAGATCGACAAACATAATGGAGATACTGACTTCATTTCTTTGCGATTGGTGCAGAGCACTGTCGACCAGTTTTTTGAATAAAGTACGATTGGGAAAATCGGTTAATAAGTCGTAGTAGGCGAGATGATTGATTTTTTCTTCTGAACGTTTCTTATCGGTGATGTCAGTCAAATAGCCTATCATGCCTACGGCTAAGGATTGTTCATCGTAAAGCGTTGATAAACACAAACTCGCCCAAAATATTTCACCATTTTTTTTCCTTCGTCGCACTTCTACTTGATGTCCTCCTTGCTGCAGCGTCGCAAAATCGGTATTTATTGCGGCTTCAGAATTAAGCTCATCTGTTTCATACAAAAAGAGGATGTTCTGTCCAATTGCTTCGCTCGCAGAATAACCAAATAATTTTTCAGCGCCAAGATTCCAACTCAAAATAAAACCAGCAAGATCCATAGTAATCACTGATTCATGGATTTGATCTAATATTTGGGTATATAAAAATTGGGTTTTGGTTGCGCTTTGAATTCTTTCATTAACATTTAAACGCGTAGAAAAAAGTCGCGCAGTCAATGCTGTCAGCGTATTGAGCTTAGTCAAATCTGATTCTGAGTAAGCACCTCGTTTTCCCGATATGATGAAGAAATGTTCTGGCAAAATTTGACTATAAATCGCACCGTCGATCTTGGTCGATGCAGTAGGATTCCCGCGCCAAAACTTGACTTCATTTTCGACAAAGATATCCCTCAATAAATCATTAAGGGAATGCTCCAATTGTGCGTCTTCTAGAGATAAAATTGCCTCGCTTAATTTTGCACCGAACAGCCAATTTTGTAATTGTTCACTCATCACATTCATCACAGATCCTGACAGACTTGATTTACCCACACATAAGCTTGCGTTAGATTTTCATAGTAATCCTCGATACTGAGCTGGCATTGCTTGAGCAAATCTTCTAGCGCGACGTTGTAATAACGGTCCGCCAATTCGGTCAATTGTAGATATTTTCCGAAGGGTCCTGTCCTTTGCGTTAAAGCACTATGAACCTCCTCTGGTAAGCTGAGCGGTTTAAGAATATCGGCGATGGGCGTAGCAAATAGTAAGTCGAGTAGGGAAAATATGCCGACCATAAAAGCAGCATCTTGTTGATCGCGGTTAGCACCGTTGTGACGCCACATGTTTTCCATGAAACTGGCACGAAAGGCAGCGCGCAACATCAATGGATTAAGTGCGACACCTTGCCCACTAGGTTTTGCGTACAGTAGTAATTGCAACCATCGCTGCAACTGTCGCCTTCCCAATAAATTAATTGCTTGTGCAAAGCTTGACACTGTTACTGTTTGAGCAAAGGCGGCGGAACTTACTAACTTAAATAGCATATATGAGAGTGTCGGATCTTGCTTGAAAAGCACTTCCAACTCTTTGGACTCTGCATCTATAGAGACCAAACTCAAGAGTTTTAACAGTCGAGTTCTGGCGGTAGCGTCTTCACTTCGTGTTGAAGGTGAGGCATCAAAGGCAAAATCACCAGAAAATAAATTAAAACCCGCAAGCTGGGCTTGCTGCCAACCCTCAATGCTGCTTAAATTTTTTGCCAA
>JAIELM010000127.1 GCA_019752975.1 Undibacterium sp.
CTAGCGGGTGTGCCAAACCGTTTTTGACTTTGCCAAGATACAGTAAAGTCAGTGGCCCAAGCAATGTGACTTTGGCCGCATAAGCTAGCGCCTGCGCTTCTGCCAGCTCATCGAATAACCAGTTTACACCGCCGTCAAAAGCGAGATCAGCAGTCCATTCTGGCACCAAATAATGGTAATTGGTGTCGAACCATTTGGTCATTTCCATTGCATGATGTTGCGGATTACCACGCGCAGCGACGTAATAATCTGCCAGCGACAGCTGGTCTGCATTAAAACCGAAGCGGCTAGGCAAAGCACCCAATAATGCCAGCGTATTGAGCACTTGATCGTACCAAGCAAAGTCGCCGACGCTGACGCAATCTAAGCCAGCTTGCTGTTGCAAAGCCCAGTGACGTGCACGCAGATCACTGCCCGTATCGCGCAAAGTGGCCTCGCTCACCTCGCCACGCCAAAACGCTTCTTGCGCAAATTTTAATTCTCTTTGTGCACCTATACGTGGAAAACCCAAAATGTGTGCCGATGTCAAAGGTGTTGAACTCATTAAGTTGCTCCTATCATTTTTTAGTGTTGCCATGATCGGATAAAATCCATTATGATTCAAACGACATATTTTAAGAATCAACTTGAATTTAATTCATAATGCAATCTATCCTAGAGCTACGCCATCTGAAAACCCTACGCGCCTTGCGTGAAGCTGGCAATTTATTGCGCGCTGCGGTCTTGTTAAATGTCACGCAATCAGCCTTATCACATCAAATTAAGTTATTGGAAGAACACCACGGCGTGCCACTCTTTGAGCGAAAAACCACGCCAATACGCTTTACCCCGGCTGGCGAGCGCTTACTACAACTGGCCGATAGTGTGCTACCACAGGTGGCCAATACCGAGCGCGATCTGGCACGGCTGGCACAAGGCGTGGCCGGACAATTGCGCATCGCGGTGGAATGTCATACTTGTTTTGATTGGTTGATGCCGGCGATGGACGTATTCCGTCAGCGATGGCCCGAGGTGGAGTTAGATATTGTCTCAGGCTTTCAGGCTGACCCGGTTGGTTTGCTGTATAGCCACAAAGCCGATGTAGCGATAGTTTCAGAAATGGATGCAATGGAGACCGTGGCATATCACCCTCTGTTTCGCTTTGAAATAGTGGCACTGATTGCCAACGATCATGCATTGGCTGGCAAAGATTATTTGGTGGCGCAAGATTTTGCAAGCGACACGCTGATTACTTATCCGGTGCCTGACGATATGCTCGATATTGTGCGTCAGGTCTTAAAACCCGCAGGTATCGTTACAACACGCCGTACTACCGAACTCACTGTCGCCATGTTGCAGCTAGTCGCCAGCAAACGCGGCATAGCTACCTTACCCGTGTGGGCTGCGCAAAATTATGTAAACCGGGATTATGTTTTACCCAAACGCATTACTACGGAGGGTTTAACGGGCAGACTATATGCAGCTTGCCTACCCGATTTATCAAATAAAGCTTACCTCAGCGATTTTGTGACGACCATACGTGAGAGTAGCTATTTGAATTTGCAGAGTATTGAATTAATTTAATTCGCTTCAATAATCTGCGTACACGGTTTATACAATAATCAATAGAGAGACAGTTATTATTTATTTTTAAAATGGGTTACACTCTTAAGAATAAAAAACCACTATGAACTATAAAAAGTGTAGATGTTTTTTTAATTTGAGCTGATGTATTTTAATGCATCAATAACACCAATAATTTACTAATATTTATTTAAAAAAATGAGTACTAATTATTCGAAAATCAGATTTATAGGGTACGCAATCCCTACTACAGATGGCAGTTTGGTTGATATAGGTAATCCAAACGGTCCGGGTGCACTTGCTGGGAAATACCTTGGTAATCAGGATATGAATACCGACATCGACAATCGCATTTTGGTACTTAAAAATGCAGTTGAGCTTGCCAATAGTAAATTACCTGTTGGCGAAGATCCGACCAGCATCGTTAATTTATTTGTCGCTCCCGAATTTTATTTTCATGGCGTTGAAGGGCCTTATATTTATTCGGATTCTTCAGACGGCGATCCTGCCGATAAAATACTGCAAAAATTACAAGCCACTTTTCCTGCCGCCCAATATCCCAACTGGACATTTGTTTTTGGAAGTGTCATCACCGCCAAAGTAGACAACATCCAAAATCTCTATGAATCAAATTCGGTCACCGTTAGAAATAGTGTGGTAAAAAACCTTGCTGAAAATTGGCAAAATTCTTTTGGCCCATTGCAAGGAGTTATTTTTGACGCGCTAGTCAACTTCATTAAAAACTGTCATGCCTATCCCGATGTAGAAGTAAGAAACAGAGCAATGATAGTAAGCAATCTCCCTTTAAGTTCGTCATTAAATAACGCGGAATTTAGTGAACCGACCATGACTGTAGAGAAATACTATGATTCAAATGAAGACTTTTTACTATACGATGTTAGCCAACCACCCCGTAATATCATTACTGAACAAATGACCGCTTATCCCGTAATAGATAAATCGGGTGGAGATATTAAAAAAACAAACACCGACCCTTATGCTATTTTCCGTCAAAACTACGGTGCTGCAAACTTCCCCAATTACATGGATTTTGCTATTGAAATTTGTCTCGATCATAGTGACTTAAGATTGCGACGTAATTTAAATAATGAGCCATGGAGCAATAAAAATGTCGATGCCATTCATGTGCAGATAATACCTTCTTGTGGAATGCAAATTTCAGGGCCTAGCGTAGCAGCAGATGTGAATGGCTTTGTATTTAATTGCGATGGTCAATACAATTTAGATATGACCACTGTACCGCAAGCCAATTCACAATCTGGCGTAAATTGTGTGTACACCAATTACTATGTTAACGCCAATTATGCAGCACATACTCAATTGGCAAGAGTGAGTGTAGCGGCCACAGGCGGCAATCCATCGCCCAATAACAACGCTCAATTTGAACTGATGACAACAAATGATGTGTTAAGTGTCGCGGTGAGTGGCACTCCACTTAAAAACTTTGATCATTATTTTGCCGGAGGGTATGGTGAAGTGCACATCTACGGTCTAAACAATGGTTATGTTCTGTATCCACAATAGTGACTTAAATCGCGGCTTATAGTGACTGAAATTATGAGCTGCTCTTGAAGATACAGGGCTGCGCCCTCAGTCTGACAATCCAAGGTTTACCGATAACGCTAAGCAGACTAAACATCATGGGTGCCAAGCCACCTGGGGTACG
>JAIELM010000093.1 GCA_019752975.1 Undibacterium sp.
CCACCCGAGTGAGTTCATATACACCCATCATCGCACGACTATAGGCTGACTCCGGTACATCTAAAAAAGTAAGTGGACAAAGATTAGCCCGGAACAGCGGCAAATTTGCTGCTAGGCGCGAAGTGCGTTTATTAACATCGGAAAATGGCTGTAAGTAAGGCAAATGCACCATCATAAAAAATGATTGTTCAAATGGATCATCAATCGCATTCACCTTCTCCAACATCAGATCAAACATCTCGTCAAGCAAATTCATATCGGCTAAAGGACGATATACGCTCTGACCAATTTCAACGGCATGCCGTCGGATCCGTCCCTCATATTCAGGATTAGGTAATAAATTTTCCGCCAATGCACTATGCAAGTTCATCAAAGTAAAACGATCAAAACTGGCGACATCACTGTTATCGGCCAAGAGCTCAATCGCATTTTTATGATTCAAAATCATTTGCGTCTCTATAGCGGCTTTACCTTGCGCCACGGTGCCATGTTCGATCAGCGCCAAGGTATCTAGGCGCGAATAAGTATTCCCCTCTAGGTGGCTGGATGCCCACGACAAGTCAATCAACAGACGATTCAAAATCGCACGGCTATAGGTACCCGCTGGTGCATTTGCTTCCGATGTTTTACCCATTCTCCACAATTGGCGACGCAGACTTGGCGATAAATACCAGGTGTGATTTGCTCGATAATCATCCAAGAAATCACGCTGATACGCCACAGGCTTACGTGCAGCAACGGCTTGATTGACATAGGTCAAAACATCTCGGCTATCCGCAGATAAAGGAATGAAGCTAGGAAAAACATCTGTGACCGAACCCGCGACGTTCGGTGGGCTAACCAAGGTCTGCCGAAACAAATACACTCGCGCCCGCGCTTGCCCACGCGCGACTATACGTCCACTAGCAACCAGATCCGCCAGCCAGCGCTGCATAGTCCGACGTGGCACCTCAGGATAAAGCGCAAGTAATTGCCCAAGCGACAAGCCAAGTGGCATAGCTTGAATACTGGATAAGATTTGATCAAGTGTATTCATAGCACGATTGTGGCGCGATTATGGCGCGATGTAAATAATCGCGCCATCAAATCGGCACAAATTTGGCGCTATTTTTGCAATATCGTGAGAAAACAATGAATTTGTGGCGCGATTCCCTTATTTTTAAGCAAAATTTGATTAAGGATACAAACCACGCACCTCACGCGCTTGCAAGACTCTGGTGCAACCGATGATAAAAGCGGCAGTACGCAAAGAGACTTTTTTATCTTCTGTTACTTGCCAGACTGCGGTAAACGCTTCTTTCATAATGCGAGTCAGGCGTTGATTGATTTCATCTTCGCTCCAAAAATAGCTAGAGAAATCTTGTACCCATTCAAAATACGACACCGTCACACCGCCTGCATTGGCGATCACATCAGGTACAACTAAGATGCCTTTTTCGCGCAAAATATCATCGGCTTCTGGCGTGGTTGGGCCGTTGGCACCTTCCAAAATAATTTTGGCGCGAATTTGACCTGCATTGTCTTGGGTAATTTGCTGTTCCAAAGCGGCGGGAATCATGATGTCGCAATTAACAGCCCAAAATTCATGATTAGGAATCACTGCTTCAATATCCGTAAAGCCGGCAACGCTACCGTGTTCTGCCACGTGATCGAGAAGTTTCACCACATTTAAGCCATTAGAATGGAAAATCGTACCGCCGTGATCTTGCACAGCGACGATTTTTGAACCAGCTTGTTCAAACAAGCGCGCGGCGATCCCACCTACATTACCAAAACCTTGCACAGCAATTTTTGCACCCGCTATGGTCACGCCTTTTTTTGCGGCAGCTTCACAACCGACGACAAACACACCGCGACCAGTGGCTTCACGACGGCCTAAACTACCACCTAGGGAAATCGGCTTTCCTGTTACTACGCCAGTGGCAGTACGGCCTTCATTCATGGAATAGGTATCCATCATCCACGCCATAGTTTGCTCATTGGTATTGACGTCGGGTGCCGGAATATCTTTGTCTGGGCCGATGATGATACCGATTTCCGAGGTATAACGGCGAGTCATGCGCATGAGTTCGCCACGAGACAAGGTCTTAGGATCGACGCGAATACCGCCTTTAGCGCCGCCGTAAGGCACGTTGACCGCAGAGTTTTTAATCGTCATCCATGCAGACAGCGCCATCACTTCTGAAAGTGTCACATCTTGATGAAAACGCACACCACCTTTACCTGGGCCACGCGAAGTATTGTGCTGAACGCGATACCCTTCAAAATGGGAAATCGTACCGTCATCGCGCTCGATGGGCACATCCACGATCAAAATACGCTTAGGGCGCTTGAGCGTTTCTACCCAACGCGACAGACTACCAAGATAAGGCGTGACACGGTCGATTTGCTCAAGATAGACATTCCAAGGTCCGGTCGCATGCGGGGTAAGGTAGGACGGGATTTGGTGATTGCTGGACATGATAAGTCTCACTTTTCAAGAAATAATTACTACATCAAATTAGGTGAGGGCTTACGTAAAATTTTCTCGGCTAAGCATGCCGACAACGACACTAGAGTGGTTTTGCGTAAGTCCTATAGGTGCAAACCCAGATTCATCAACAGAAATCAGCAATCCTGAGCGCAGGCGCATCTTAAGGGAAGTGGTATTAAGTCATCCAATGCTTTGTTTGCATGCAACTATGCGTAATACGTATAGATAGGATATATTGAGTCCTAGGAATCAATGCAGGAGGCTGGTTAAACCTAGGGGTAAAGCAAGGAGGATATTTAGTTTGAAGTTTATTTTTAAAGCTTATTTTTAAATCTTATAACACAGCGCGGACATTGAACTTAGTCCAATTTTATCTGATGTCACTCTTCCGTCTTTTGTCGAAAATCCAGTGGCCGCCGTTTTTAGGGTAAGGATTTTTAAAAAAACTAGCGCTGACAAACAAGGTCACTAACGCGAAGAATGTGCCCTAGTTTTTATCCTAGGCGTGTTTTTTTCCACCAAATAATTCCATAACTTGGTGGCCAATGGTTTCCCCGGTTTTTGCTTGGATGGGCGGACGCGGTAGAGGCGAATTTCCATATCCACTTGCCATGCATCGCTACCACCATCCGCTCTGGCTAATTGTTTTTGTTTAAGTTCGCGCGTCACCGCAGATTCGGGCAAGAAAGCGATGCCGCACCCTTCTAAGGCCATCATTTTAAGTCCTTCGGCCATATCGGTTTCATAGCATTGTGCTAGGTGT
>JAIELM010000430.1 GCA_019752975.1 Undibacterium sp.
GTCACGATAGTTTCTGCGTTGATTGCCCATCGTGTCACGACGGTATAGATATCAACATGCTCCGCTGTTTCTATTAGGATGCCGTTGATCGCCTTCTGCCCCACCTTTCTGCATCCAACAACGTAACGCTTGTTCGGGTAAGGACTGCGACTAACCAAATCTTCTCCACCGCGAACGTGAATTCCCAATTCATCAACGCGCAAATCAACCAACTCTACATTTGCGCCTGACTGCTCGCAAGTATAGAAGCTAGGTGTTATGTGAATCAGCATGACGAATTCCTTTTTTGTTTCGGTTGGATGGAATGAATTTTCCTTTTCAACGATCTACTTATTGACGCAATCGTCTCCTATCAGTCGCGTGTATCAACCTTCAATTAGTCCAATCAAGTCTCGGCAAACTTACTTTGTCGCTCCGCGCACTAGAACGCTACGGACGAACCGGTCGCCATCCACTTTTTGTTCAAAGTTAAGACTTGTCGCAATAACTACTTTTTAGAACTGACCAAAGTTAAATAGGTGAAAATTTCGGAAAAATATTGATGCTTAATAATTTCTCGTCTATCCCCAATCCATTCAAGAGTTATAAATATGAAAGAAAAAAATAGCAGTATGAGAGTTAAAAAAAACATTCCCTCTTCAAAATTTTTATATTCCCAATGAAAAATGCCTTCAACGACTGTTTTTGGCATTGTTTTGGTAAAAAAACCAATGACAGATAACATGGTCGCTGCAAACGTAATTGTAGAAAATTTAAACTGTTTGTTCATCTGGATTTCATGTAATTTCATTATTTTTTCGTAATTGAAATCTGGATACTTCGATAAGATGCGTTCGGAAAACACATGGAGAGTAAAATCCTGTGAAATATCCTTCACAATTTCCCTTTGATCATCTGACATTGGAAAGTTGTGAAGAATTAACTTACTCAAATCCTTGTCGTCTTCTGAATACCGACCTAACATTGGGTCGGAATTGATTGAAGAGGATTTTCTTTTGAAGCGCACTTTTAAGAGAATAAAAACAATGTAGATGAATTCATGTGGTCTCGATAGGAGTAACTTCAAAAAATATCGTCTTGATCGTTCAATCTCCGCCCAATATGAATTCATGACTATCAGTGTTTTTTCATGTTGTTCAAATAAATTGGGTATTAATTGCGACATGGCTGTGCCCTTCATAATTTTCCGATCAAATGACAATAATTGCCGGCGCCAATCTTAAACTCGCACGGCGGATATTAGCATTGTCGAGGATTCGCTGAAACTCGCTCGGACGATCAGCGCTAACAGTGATACCACCATTCGAGCCGATCAACCTGACTGATCTGCCCTGTGAAAGAATTTCACGTGCATCGCGCAAAACGCTAACAAGCGGGCTAGTACTCTCCTCACAGCACAAGCGATCCCACTCAGCGGCACCAATGTAAAGGTTGCCATTATCGAGATAAACCGGAGATGTATTTTCGTCAGACAAAACGTTGAATTGGTATTCTTGTGGTTGTATATTCATATCGTATTTTTTTAATAAATTCTCGGCCTTTTCAACATCGCCGATT
This sequence comes from Undibacterium sp., assembly GCA_019752975.1. Lineage (GTDB taxonomy): Bacteria > Pseudomonadota > Gammaproteobacteria > Burkholderiales > Burkholderiaceae_D > Undibacterium. The sequence goes on from JAIELM010000430.1 coordinate 1,558, forward strand.
CCATACTGCCCAGCACCTATGCTATCCTCTAAAAATCGAGCTAACGACCAATCATTACTCAAATTTTTCTCTCCCTCCAACTTTAGATGTAGGTCACGGAGGCTATTCGCTATTTTTGTAAGTTTCTTATCCATATTTTTCCTTAATTATTTCACCGATCCAATTGGCTTTTTGCAGCTAACACAAAAGAGGGTCTTTTGTTCAATGTAATCCAGACCGTCGTGAAGATGTTCGTTTAGCGCATCAGAGCCGTCGAAATTGTAGTGATATTCACTTTCGCCAGAAATGCGGACTTTTCTAAAATACCCACTTTTTGAATGACAGTGAGGACAACATAACAAATTCGCGATAGCACCGTTTTCTCCAATCGCATGCTTTGTTCTCACACCTGTCTTTTGCTTAGGGTTTTTCGATTATTTAGTAACGATTGCTTTCGCTCTTGCAATTTCATCAGGGGACATTCTAAGGTCATTCATTGCGCAATCACCATTTTCCTAGTCGTCGGCTTCAAGAACGGTGATGTCCAAATCGCCGGTTTTTTCGCGCACCAGGTCGATAGCATCAGGCTTCGACTTAACGTGCCCATACACTTGCTTCGTTGCCTGGTCCGCGACTTCGTAGCTGCCATCTGACATCTTCTCAACGGATGCAGTAATCATCATTATTTCTCTCTAGTGAACAGCTTGCCCCGTCAACGAGGCATCTAAAATCTGAACCTTTACAAAGGAATTTTGTTCGCGTGCTCCACGATACAAATATTCTCCTTCACAAACTCCCGACTCAAGGTCAAAGACAATGAATATGTCATTGGCATCTGTTCTACGTTCTTCATTCCAAGCGAGAACTCGTATGTGCCCAGGTTCAAGTTCAGGTAGTGGGGGATAGCCGGCAAGTGCCTTTTCTAAAGCTTTTGAGCATGCTGCGAGGCAATCACCTGCTTCGACTTTCACGGTGTGCTTTAAAGTATGTGATTGACTAATGTCGAATGCCGGAGACCGAGCTGAAAATCCAATGCCATGCGCTGACAGAAAACCATCAGTGGAAATCGCATGCCATATATTTACTCTAAATTTTTTCATTGATAATTCCTTGGGTTGGTTTCTAGCAATGCATTTGCACTACCCATGCTTCACATTATACCGTAACCGGAAACGGTGTCAAGTACTTTCGAATTATTTTTTCTTGGGTTTTTTAAGTAATGGCAATTGCTGTACGGCGAACTTCAATCCGGCACGGCGAGAACTGACAACGCCGGATTCGATGAGAGCATCAAGCCGCGCCAAGTCCTCAGCATCCAACATAGCCTCCACCCGCGCACCACCAGCCTCTTTGAGCGCGTCACGTTCTCGCTGCACGCGAACTGTCGCTGTGTAGTCGTAATTGGCATGTGCATTTTTCTTCGTCGTCAAAATCTATTTTCCTTTATATTTCTGGCGAAGATGACAAGGTACTAGCTAGAACTGCCAATTCACTCAGAAATGAATAGTCGATGTCTTGTTCAGGTTTTTCATAAACATATCGCCAGTCAATAAACGCTTTACTTACCAAAGTAAGTTTTTGAGTAAAGTCGTCTGTAGATAGCTTCATTTCTTCAATAAACCAAATGCGATCAGAATCAGAAAGAAGACCAAATAACAAATCAAGTTTATGACCCTCAGCTCCTTTT
>JAIELM010000324.1 GCA_019752975.1 Undibacterium sp.
TGCGCCTTCTGCTAGTCAACTCGATGCAAACGAGGTCGATCCAGTAGCTGAAGCAGATGTGTATATCGCTTATGGTCGCGATACTCAAGCCGAAGAAATTTTGAAAGAAGCATTACGTACTCAACCGGATCGCCATGCAGTGCGTTTGAAACTTCTGGAAATTTATTTCGGACGTAAAGATCCTCGCGCCTTTGAGTTGTTTGCAGGAGAGTTGTACGGTATGACTCGAGGTGAGGGTGAGGAGTGGGCTCAGGCTGCGTCAATGGGTGCCTCTTTGGATCCGATGAATCCGCTGTACGCGGGTGCCAGTGCACAGCCAGACGCATTTATAGCTGGTGCGGTTCTGAACCAACCTACCCAGCCTCTAGAAGATCTTGATCCTGAGGCCTTGCTAGAGAATTCCTTGTCGGAAGATATGTTGGAGTCTATCAGTATTATCGATATCGCTTCGGCCTCCGATGATGGACAAAAGAGTAGCGATAAGTTTGCTCCCACGAATGTTCTTGAAGATCCAATCGGTGTCGATGATCTTGATTTTGATCTGGGTATTTCTGAGGAAGTGCCAGCTTTGGATGAGTTTGTTCCGACTCTGCCAGAGATGGATGCCGTCAGTAGTATCGTTAAAGTTCAGGAAGAAGAGGCAATTCCGAGTATTGATTTCGGCTCTATTGATTTTGATTTTGATGACGATTCGGAAGAGGCGTCAGTTACCGGCTCTTCTTTGTCATCTGGGTTAAATTTGGATAAGGCGATCGAGCCAGCAGTTAAGTCTGATTTGCATTTAGATGAATTAACGATGGAGGATGAGAATAGTGGCTTAGGAGCCCTAGATTTTGTCTTGCCTGAGATGGATGGTTTTGCTGCAAAGGCAGCACAAACTGCGGCAAATTTGAAAGATATGCAAGGTGTTTCTGATAGCTTACCCGTGCATGAGCATACTCTCGGTGCGTTTGACTTTGAACCTCAGCACCTAGAGGGACATGATCAGGTAAGCGATCAGGGGCATGAGCATGGGTTGGATGGGTTGGAAGAAATCGTCGCGACAGACCTAGATGAGGTTTCGCCATACAACGCAGAAATGGCGACCAAATTGGATTTGGCGGTAGCTTATCAAGAAATCGGCGATAAAGAAGGAGCCAGAGAGTTACTCGAAGAAGTGCTGAAGGGTGGCTCTAAAGATCAACTTGAGAAAGCGAAGGCGATGCTGGCTCAATTGGGGTAAAAAGTAAGCTTAATTTTTTAACGATGGGCGCAGCATGACATGCTAACGCCCATTTTTTATTTTTTGATTAAACGTATTTGAGATTCAAAATGAGATGCAAAATGAGATGCAAAAAAAACGAATTGTTCTTGGCCTAGAGTACGATGGAGCCGGTTTCCAAGGTTGGCAAACACAACCTAGCGGAAACACCGTGCAAGATGTCTTGACTAATGCACTCGGTCGATTTAGTGAACGTGCTATAGCCGTATATTGTGCAGGACGCACTGACGCCGGTGTACATGCGGTGGAACAAGTCGTCCATTTTGATACGGAATTAGAACGGGCTGCGTACTCTTGGGTGAGTGGCGTGAATACTTTTCTTCCTGCTAGTATCGTGGTTCGCTGGGCAAAGCAAGTGGCGTTGGTGGATGAGACCGATCAGCAGGGTTTTCACGCACGCTTTAGTGCACACTCTAGGACTTATCATTATCTGTTGCACAACCATGCAGTGCGCTCTCCTCTTTGGGCTGGGCGTGCCGGTTGGTTTTTTCATCGCTTAGATTTGCAACGCATGCAGGTTGCGGCTGCTTTGATGTTAGGTGAACGTGATTTTACCGTGTTTAGAGCTGCGGCGTGTCAAGCAAAGTCACCCGTCAAACATATGTACGAAATCAAAATTCGTCAGCAGGGCGATCTATTTGTTTTTAGTTTGCGTGCCAATGCCTTTCTACATCATATGGTGAGAAATATCGTTGGCTCCTTGATTTATGTTGGGATGGGTAAGCGTGAGCCGGAATGGGTAGGGGAATTGATGCACAAGAAAGACAGAAGCTTAGCAGCTCCTACCTTTATGCCGGATGGCCTGTACTTGGCAAAAATTGGCTACGATAGGAAGTGGGACTTGCCTGAAAATCAAGGTGAAAACTTGCCTTATGCACTAAATTTCTAACAGGGCTCTGGAATTTATAGGTGGCATGCTGAGCGATTCTCGGTATTCCTGCTTGAATTCCGGTAAAATGTCGTTTTTGCATAAGCGATCTTATTTATAGGATTCACGTAAATTGTCCCAACTGGGTTTGCCGACCAAGACAGTGCAGAGGCGCAGCGTGGGGCAACAACAACGCTGGAGCTGTTTTGCGTAAGTCCTAATAGCAAGTAATCAGGCGCTCGTCTGGGTAATTAGCCCAAGATGAGGCGCCTATTTTTTAGCTTATTCTCATTTTTGTGCAAGTTGCAGTACTGTACACCATCTATTTTTGATATCGGTTTTTGAATTTCTAATGAAAAATATTCGTAATTTCTCTATCATCGCTCACATTGATCATGGTAAATCTACTTTAGCTGACCGTATCATTCACCTTTGTGGTGGTTTGTCTGATCGCGAGATGGAATCGCAGGTGTTGGATTCTATGGACATTGAGCGCGAACGTGGGATTACTATTAAAGCCCAAACTGCCGCTTTGCATTACACCGCTCGCAATGGCGAAGTTTATAATTTGAATTTGATTGACACTCCCGGCCACGTCGATTTTAGTTATGAAGTTAGTCGTTCTCTCTCGGCTTGCGAAGGTGCGTTGTTGGTGGTGGATGCCTCGCAAGGGGTGGAGGCACAGACGGTTGCGAACTGCTATACCGCGATAGAGTTGGGCGTGGAAGTGGTGCCTGTTTTAAATAAGATCGACTTGCCTTCAGCCGATCCTGAAAACGCCATGCACGAGATCGAAGAAGTGATCGGTATTGATGCCAGCGATGCCGTGCACTGCTCAGCTAAAACTGGCCTAGGTGTGCTAGATATTTTGGAGTCCTTGATTGTTAAAGTACCGCCGCCAAAAGGCGATATCGAGGCGCCGCTACAGGCCTTAATTATCGATTCATGGTTTGATAATTATGTGGGCGTGGTGATGTTGGTGCGGATTGTGAATGGTACTTTACGCTCCAAAGATAAAATTCTCTTCATGGCAACGGAAGCACAGCATTTGGTTGAAAGCGTAGGCGTGTTTTCGCCAAAATCTTTAACCCG
>JAIELM010000145.1 GCA_019752975.1 Undibacterium sp.
AGAGTCACGGGACACGGTGATGACGTTGCCTTTGTATAGTTTTAAACGTACCCACCCATTGACTGTTTGTTGAGTGTGGTCGATCAACGTTTGCAAGGCCAAGCGTTCGGGCGCCCACCAGTAGCCGTTGTAAATTAAGCTGGCGTAACGTGGCATAAGGTCGTCTTTGAGATGCGCGACTTCTCGGTCTAAAGTGATCGATTCTATGGCGCGGTGGGCGCGCAGCATGATGGTGCCGCCTGGGGTTTCGTAGCAGCCGCGTGACTTCATACCGACATATCGGTTTTCCACCAAATCTAAGCGGCCTATTCCGTGCTTGCCACCCAAGCGATTAAGTTCAGTCAAGACGACGGCAGGAGACATACGTACTCCGTTTAAGGCGACGATATCACCTTTTTCAAATTCCACGTCCAAATATTCTGGTGTGTCTGGCGCTTGTTCTGGGCTGACGGTCCAGCGCCACATCGATTCTTCAGCTTCAGCACTTGGATTTTCTAAGTGACGACCTTCAAAACTAATATGCAAAAGGTTGGCATCCATGGAGTAGGGCGCGCCGCCATTCTTATGTTTTTGGTCGATCGCGATTCCCGCATCTTCTGCATATTTCATTAATTTTTCACGTGAAAGCAAATCCCATTCACGCCAAGGCGCGATTACTTTGACATTCGGCATTAGGGCATAAGCACCGAGTTCAAAACGTACTTGATCATTGCCTTTGCCAGTTGCGCCATGCGAGATGGTGTCTGCACCTGTGGCTTTGGCGATCTCGATGAGGCGTTTAGCGATCAATGGACGGGCAATTGATGTGCCGAGTAGGTATTCGCCTTCATACACAGTATTGGCGCGGAACATAGGAAATACGAAATCGCGTACAAATTCTTCCTTGAGATCGTCGATGAATATGTTTTCTGGTTTGATGCCAAATTTAAGTGCCTTGGCGCGCGCAGGTTCTAACTCTTCACCTTGGCCTAGATCAGCGGTGAAAGTAACGATCTCGCAGTGATAATTATCTTGTAGCCATTTTAAAATTACGGAGGTGTCAAGACCGCCTGAATAGGCGAGGACTACTTTTTTTGTGTCGTTCATGGTGTGCTCTCTTCGTATGTAAAAACTTTAAATCTTTTAAGCTTAGAAATCAAACTTCAATTTTTCCGACTACTAAATATTCCAGCAAAGCCTTCTGCACATGCAAACGATTCTCTGCTTCTTCCCAGACCACCGATTGCGGGCCATCGATAACGCCGCTGGAGACTTCTTCACCTCGGTGAGCAGGAAGGCAGTGCATGAACAGCGCTTCAGGATCAGCTAAGGCCATCTTGGCTTCATCCACTATCCAACCAGCAAAAGCTTGTAATCGCGCTTGATTTTCTGCTTCATAGCCCATACTGGTCCATACATCCGTGTTGATCAAGTGCACGCCGACGCAGGCCTCACTTGGATCTGTAAACACGGAGTAATGCTCAGTCTCGACCGTGATGCAATTTGGATCGAGATCGTAAGCTTTAGGTGTGGAAATATGTAAATGAAAGCCAAAAACTTTTGCCGCCTGCATCCAAGAATACAGCATATTATTGGCGTCACCTATCCATGCTACTTTTTTACCTGCGATAGAACCGCGATGTTCAATAAAGGTAAATACGTCGGCAAAAACCTGGCAAGGATGATGCTGATTGGTTAGGCCATTAATTACAGGAACTCGTGAGTTGGCTGCAAAACGTTCTATCATACTTTGTTCGAAAGTACGAATCATGATCACGTCACACATGCGTGACATGACTTGCCCTGCATCTTCTACAGGCTCGCCACGACCGAGCTGGCTGTCTTTGGTATTGAGATAAATTGCCGCGCCGCCGAGCTGATGCATCCCGGCTTCAAAAGAGAGACGGGTACGAGTGGAGTTTTTTTCAAACACCATCACTAAGGTGCGATCGAGCAAAGGATGGTAGGGCTCGTATTTTTTGAACTTATCCTTGATAAAACGCGCACGCTGCATTAAGTAGTGATATTCGTCTAGCGTTAAATCGGCTACTTGTAGATAGTGTTTGATACTCATAAGGCTTCCTCTTATTGGGGCTCGACGGGGTTTTCTGTTGACGCCATTACTTTTGTGATGACTTCACTGAGCATCGTTATCATGGTGTCGATTTCTTCGTAGGTAACATTTAAAGCGGGCATGAAGCGTAACAAATCTGGACGTGGTGAATTGATGAGCAGACCTACCGGAGTCATGTCGCGCGCCACATCGACCAGTTTTCCGCCGATATCGCTTCCTAATTTTAGTGCGCGCAAGAGTCCAACACCGCGTTCGCCCTGCATGCCAAATTGCTCGGACAACTTGCTGAGAGCGCGGCTGAGGTACTCTGATTTCTCGCACACAGATGGCAAAAACGCGGGTTCGAGTTGGGCTTGAATTACGGCCACTCCGACCGCAGTGATCAGCGGATTGCCATTGTAGGTTCCTCCTTGATCACCAGTGACGAAACATGACACGGCTTCTTTTGCTAGTAAAGCAGCTAGTGGAACACCGCCGCCTATACCCTTACCCAAGGTCATTATGTCCGGCTCTATGTTTGATAATTGGTGAGCAAAGAGTGCTCCGGTACGTCCCATGCCTGTTTGAACTTCATCCACGATGAGGAGAATATTGTGTTGACTGGTAAGTGCACGTAGAGCGACTAAAAATTCTGGATTCGCTGGAATTACTCCGGCTTCCCCTTGTACTGGCTCGAGCATGACAGCGACGGTATTGCTGTTGATAAGCTTTTCTACCGAAGCGATATCGTTGAGGTCTGCTTTAGGAAAGCCGTTGACTTGCGGCGCAAAAATCGTATCCCAACCCGGCTTACCTGAGGCTGACATAGTCGCTAAGGTGCGGCCATGAAAACCGTGATCGAAAGTGATAATTTCGAACGCGCCATTTTTATTGAGTTGTCCCCATTTGCGGGCTAATTTGATCGCACCCTCATTGGCTTCCGCGCCGCTGTTAGTGAAAAACACGCGGTCAAAACAAGAATGTTGGATCAGTAAATTCGCTAGCTCTATCGCAGGCGCATTGTAAAAAGCAGGTGAGGGATTGAGTAGTTTTTTTGCTTGCGTGGTTAGGGCCTCAGTGATGCATTGCGGTGAGTGCCCTAGGCAGTTGACTGCCCAGCCTTGTAAATAGTCCAAATAGCGTTTGCCTTGATGGTCAGTCATCCACATGCCGGAACCTTCAGTAA
>JAIELM010000062.1 GCA_019752975.1 Undibacterium sp.
CTCTCAGCAAAAGTTAGGAGGACAAAAGATGGAAAATGCCGATCAGTTTTGGTATAGCTTACGTGAACAAACCCATCATTTTTTTGCCGCGGATGACGATGGTGAACATGTGCTATGGCGTGCATCACTTCCTTCCGCTGCGCCGGCATTGAAATTAAGAGGAAAAAGTCTGATAGAGTGGGGCGGTGCGCAGCGCTGGTTGTGGACCAATGAGCCGGAAGATTATTTACGCGACATAGTGCAAGCAGCGGGTGGACATTTGACCCAATTTCGTCATGGGACGAATAGAGAAAATGTCTTCACCAAGCTAGCACCAGCAGTGCACACAATACACCGCAAACTCAAGGCCGGATTTGATCCCGTTGGCATCTTTAATCCAAGACGCTTATTTCCCGAGTAGATAATGCAAACCAATCTCGCCGATAACATAAAAGATACTGTGCAAGGGCAAGCAGCAGAAGCGATTTTGCGTAGCTGCGTGCACTGTGGTATGTGTAATGCAACTTGCCCGACCTATCAACTTTTGGGTGATGAATTAGATGGTCCAAGGGGACGCATTTACCTGATCAAGCAAGTGTTAGAAGGGCAGGCACCAACTCAAAAAACGCAAAATCACTTAGATCGTTGTTTGACCTGTTTAAGTTGTGAAACTACTTGTCCTTCCGGTGTGAAATTTGGATATTTGCTCGATATTGGTCGACAACTTGTGGAAGAAAAAGTGGGTCGAACTTGGGCGCAAAAATTACTGCGTAGTGGACTTGGAAATGCTCTAAGTAAGCCAGTATTTTTTCAGCAGGCACTTAATTTTGGACGCAAAATAAAACCCTACATTCCAGCAAGCATACAAGCAAAAATTCCTGATCAAAAAATTGCTTTGGTTTGGCCGAATAATCTGCATCAAAGGAAGATGCTTCTATTAGACGGCTGCGTACAGCCCGCGCTAGCACCGAATATCAATATCGCCACCGCTCAGCTATTAGACAAATTAAAGATACAGACCCAACTGGCTCCTCAAGCAGGCTGTTGCGGCGCTTTGGCTTTACACCTCAATGACAGGGCGCGTGCGATAGAGCAAGCCAAGCGCAATATCGATGTATGGTGGCCCCTATTGACAGCGACTGGAGACCAGCGATTTGAAAAGCTGGTCATGACCGCCTCGGCTTGTGGCGTCATGGTGAAGGACTACGGAGATCTATTGGCGCAAGATCAGACATATGCGGAAAAAGCGAAATTAGTAGCGCAAAGTACCTTAGATATTAGCGAGGTTTTGTCTGACATGAGCGAGCAACTCGTTGGTGTATTGGCGGCTGTATCAGCTAAGGTATCAGCAGATGTGTCCGAGCAAACACAGGAGCGACTAAGCTGGCATGCACCGTGCACACTACAACACGGGCAACAAATTGTAGGCAAAGTCGAACAATTATTCATCAAATTAGGTATGCCTATGGCGGCTTGTAAGGACAGTCACCTATGTTGCGGTTCGGCCGGTACTTATTCACTTTTACAGCCGCAACTTGCACTGCAATTGCGCGAGAATAAACTGGCTGCGCTACAAGCTTGTCAGCCTACTCGGATACTGTCAGCCAATCTTGGTTGCCAACATCATTTGCAAGCGGGAACCGCCACGCCAGTGTCGCATTGGGTGGAGTTTCTTAACCAATTACTGCCGAACTAGCTTGTACGTAAAATGAAACTGTGAGTGTTTTCTCGTCTGTGCGCTTGAGTGTGAACAAATAGGCTGCCCATGTGAAGATATTGTCGTCATTTTTCGGTATTTTTTCACTAGGCAGTCTAGTGCAATATTGTTACACTGCGGTCTTCAAGCTTGAACATAAAAAGGCGCGCACAGCATGAACAATCTCAACGACCGCATACTTAAAGCCGCAGGGACGCTTAAACAAGGCGTCCTTTTTATTTTGTCGCCAGTGTTTCGACTCCTAGGCATCTTGCTGGGGAGCTGGCAAGCGCCGAACTGGTGGCATTATGGGATCAAGAAATGTCAGCCATTATTTCAATGGGCGGCAAGGAACGCGGCATTAAGTTTGTTGGCGGGTGTGTTGGCGTTGGGTGGCTTGGCTGCGCCGCGTTTAATGAAAATTGATTGGGCGGCGAAGTTCGCCAGTATGCGTAGCGTGCAGCCGGATAAAGCAGATAGTACTAAATCGGGTGTTACCGTGCGCAATCCTGATCGTACCGCGGTTGAAGACGGCGGCAAACCACAACCATTCGCCTTGAATTTCACCGCTTCGGTCGCGCCTCTGGCTTTGGTCGGTAAAGAGGTCAAAGATATTAGTATCTCACCTGCGATTGCGGGTAAGTGGTTATGGACCTCGGTCAATCGTTTGGAATTCACTCCTACTGATGACTGGCCGATTGATGTTGAATATAGCGTGCAATTAGGGGCAAAAACCTTAGCTGCCCATGTTCAGGCTGAGCGTGAATTTCACTTTAATTCGCCCAAGTTCGTGATGAAGATTCGCGAAGCGACTTTCTATCAAGATCCTGTGCAAGCGGGTTTGCGCAAGGCGGTTTTTGAAATCAACTTCTCGCATCCAGTCGATCAGCAAAGTTTGGAGAAAAAACTTAAATTCGTGACTGAATCGGCAGCACAGGACTTATTCGTTAATCCCAATGATGCGCAAAAGCTCACCGTGATTTACGATAAGTTTAAGGTCAACGCGACCGTGTACAGCGAAGCCCTCAGAATCCCGGCACAGTCGCTTAGTTTAGCCTTACACATACAAGATGGTGTGAAAGCAGTGCGCGGTGGAAATGGTAGTAAAGAGGAGAAAATCAAGGCGCTTTTGATTCCAGGTCTCTATAGCTTGGACATTGCAGAACTTAAACAATTGATCGTCACTGGCGATAATGGTGAGCCAGAAAATATTCTACAGATCGCCACCGGAATGGCGGTCGGTGAAAAAGAAATGACTCGCGCAACCAGTGCTTGGTTACTTCCTGAGACGCACACGAATGACAGTGGCGAGACGACGGTTTGGGGTGATCCTGAAGAAGTTACTGCTGAAGTGCTCAAAAAATCCAAGGCGATCACGCTCTCACCTATAGCCTCTGAACGTGAAAATACTGAATCGCATTCCTTTAAATTTAGTGCCGAACCGGGACGGTATATGTTGGTACGTATCGCTAAAGGTTTGAAATCGGCAGGCGGTTATCAATTGGGCGTGAAACGTGACGAAGTGTTTAAGATTAAG
>JAIELM010000149.1 GCA_019752975.1 Undibacterium sp.
TAGAACATTTTTTTAAAAAGCTTTTTGAAGTCGAATTTGAATTGTCATTTTTAAAAAGTTTTGAAGAATTTTTAGTAGAGTTTGGACTTCTTTCTATAGATTCCGTCTCCATAATAAAAACAAAAAAAACAGCCCGAAAGCTGTTTTTTTTCCATGCATCATTTCAAACTCAATCTTACGGCCCGGTATCAACACCGGATTTAATCTGCAAGGCGGCCTGATTCACAACCACTTTGGCCTTGGTTTTTAAGGCCTCAACGTAGCTATATAATTCTTGCTGAGCGATCGAATTTTCCACTTGCTTGCTCTCTGTAGCACGACGTGCAAGATCAGGTGTACCCGCACTGACTTTTGAAATACGGTATACATCATAGCCCTGCCCCGGCACTTCAACACCAACAAAAGTCGGTAATTTTTGGGTGTCGGCTTTGGCAATCGCTAAGAAGGCGTCATTTGACAGATCCGCTTTCTTCAAGCGACTCACCGTTTTCACTTCAGAAAAACCGTCTGTGGCATCTGCCAATTTTAATGCTTGTATTTTTGCCTCACCCGCTTTTTTCGCTAGCATGGCACTCTCAGTTAATGTCAATTGCGCTTCAATGACGGCCTTCACTTCTTCAAAAGTACGCTTGCTCGCTGGCTTGTACTCGACAACACGTCCTGCCACTAAGGTGCTTGCAGCCACTTCAGTCGCTTCGGTATTGTGTTTCTTTTTCAAGGCATCTTCTGCAAAAATCGCTTTTAAAAATTTAGGATTATTACTGATTACCGTTGCTGGCAACATAGGATTGGGATTACGTCCAATATTGGCGACTTTTTCTATTTTCAATTTCAATTTGTCTGCTACTGGCTTTAAGCTATCACTTTGCTCATACGCGGTGTTGGTAAAAGTCTCCACCGCTTCGGCATAAGCTTTGCTCGCTTTTTGCTTTTTAATCTCCGCTACCAATTCGGCTTTGACTTCCTCTAACGGTTTAATCGTCTGAGCTTTGATGGCGGTCAATTGTATGATGTGAAGACCATATTCAGTTTGAACCGGATCGCTAATTTCGCCTTCTTTTAATTTGAAAGTTGTATCCGAGAACGGTTTTGCCATTACATCAGACGCAAAAAAGTCGAGATCGCCTCCTTTTTCTGCTGAGCCTAGATCTTGTGAGTTTTCTTTCGCCAATTTAGCAAATTGACTAGGATCTTTACGCACTTGGGCTAACAGGTTTTCCACCTTCGCCTTGACCGCTTTAGCCTCTGCCTCACTCGCATCTTTTTTGAGATTTAAAAGAATATGACTTGCACGCCTCTGCTCTTTGGTAGAGTATTTCCCTTTATTCTGATCGTAATACCCAGCCAACTCCGCATCTGATACCACAATTTGTTCAGCCAATGAATCGGCACTTAACACCACATATTCGGCACTGAGCATTTCAGGGATCTCAAATTTTTTGGCGTTTTTATTATAGTAATCACGCAGTTTTGCGTCTGTGAGTTTTACCTCAGCCACATAGTCTTTTGCTTTAAAATTAAAAGCCGCAATATCACGCTCTTGCTCGGAGATAAGTGCGATGCGCTCTGACACTGCTTTAGGCGTAAATGCGGTATTTTGTATCGCCCCAACCAACTGTTGCATGGTCAAATCTTGACGTTGCTCTGCGTCATACATCAACGCTGTCTTACCCTGCATAGCCAGCAAACTCATGTAGCGATCTCGATCAAAACTACCATCAGGTTTTTTTAGCTCTTCAAGCGACCTCAGATTTTTTTGCAACACTTCATCGGTCACCGTAAGATTACTCTTAGTCGTCTCTAAGGTCATCGCCTTACGAGCCACTAAGTCATCTAAGATACCTTTTCTCGCTTCCGGTGTATTTAACACCTGGGCGTCAAAGTCTTGGCCATAGGCTTGCTTGAGACGATCTAATTGACTACGCAATGCCTGATCAAATTCTTGCTTGCTAACTTTGAGGTTGCCGACAGTAGCAACCGCACCATTGGCATTGCTTGAGCGCATAAAGCTATCTACGCCAAACAGAGCAAACGCTGGAAAAATCAAGATCAGCAGCAGGAGCTGCATAATGCGCTTATGGGTACGAATATAATCAAACATGTTCTACCGATCGATTGGATAAATCTATTAATCAATATGAAAAAAGGCGAACCCAAGTTCGCCTTTTTAAGATGTTGGCGGAGCGGACGGGACTCGAACCCGCGACCCCCGGCGTGACAGGCCGGTATTCTAACCAACTGAACTACCACTCCAATTCCTGCTGTTGCTGACGTCTGGTGGGCGCTGAGAGGCTCGAACTCCCGACCTAAGCCTTGTAAGGGCTCCGCTCTACCAACTGAGCTAAGCGCCCCACACTCACATCTATATGCGCCTCAGTTTTCACCAAAACGCGAAGTGCGTTAGTTTACCGCATCTTTCAAAGCTTTGCCAGGCTTAAATTTAGGCACTTTAGCTGACTTGATCTTAATGGCTTCGCCAGTACGTGGATTACGGCCTGTGCGAGCTGCACGCTTACCAACAGAAAACGTACCGAACCCGACTAAGGTGACAGTACCATTTTTTTTCAATGTTGCTTTCACTGCGGTAATGATAGCGTCAAGTGCACGACCAGAAGCCGCCTTAGATAAGTCAGCTGACTTCGCAATATGTTCGATCAATTCAGTTTTATTCACTTATGGTCCCCTCACAAAAAATATAACACTACGATGATGTTCTCGGTATTTTTTCACACCGTACAAGCTTGGCGATGAATTACACTTATTCATCCAATAAAGAATTTACGCAAAATCGTCCCAACTAGGCTTACCGACGAAAGCAGTACTTGAGTACGGCGAGACGACAACAATAAGGCTGGGGCGGTTTTGCATATATCCAAAAATAAACTCGCCCAAATTTGCATCCAGTATTAAATCAAGTGCATCATGTATGTGTCAAGCGATTTACATGCTTTTTTGGAATCCGCTCAAAAAAAATCCGAATCAGCTAAAAACATTTGCAATAAAAAAAAATTCACGAATAATTTTTCGTGAAAAAAATCAGCACGGCACCAAAATCGCCTATAGTTGAGTCCCTTTCAAGAACGATTAAAACGGTTTTACTCATGATGAAATTTGATGTCGCCATTGTTGGCAGTGGTTTAGCTGGTTTGTCGGTCGCTTTACATTTAGCGCAAACACATAAGGTCGCGATTATCTCCAAGCGCAC
>JAIELM010000519.1 GCA_019752975.1 Undibacterium sp.
ATCTGGCAGATAGGAATCGTTAATCCCAGCGATAAAATTGCTAACGGAGTCGAGCTGCAATGTGATGCTGCTTGGATGCCACCAAACGGGCTTGATACTGTGACCAAACTCAAATTGACAGCCTTTGATTGTAAGGTGGATTCTAACTCGGTACCACTTATCAAGGCACGTCGTGCGATGAGACCGCCCTGACTATGGCCGAGCACAGTGATATCCCGAACACCCACTTGTGTCACCAGTCGTTGCAGGACTTCTCTTAGTTGATCGGAGCTACGGGTAATGCTGTCGCGGTCATCATAGTTAAAACAAAGTGTTTGTTGCCCTTGTTTTTGAAAAACTTCAGCGAGGGCTCGGTATTGTCCACCAGATGAATTACAGCCATGCACGATCAAATTAACAGCTTGGTTTGGATCCAAAGTGGGTACTTGATTTGAACCACTCACGCAGTTGGCCAATTGGTCCATTTTTACGCTGATGTGGCTTGGGTCTGCGGCAGCTAATTCGGTCGGTGCTATCGGCCACTGGGTGGTCGAACAGGCACAGAGCGCGCCAACAAAAACGCTCATTCCTAAGTAGCGCAATTGGGTGGGGATAGAAAGAATGTTCAAGATTCGCTTTCGTGTTGATGAGTGGCGGTCGTTTTTTGTGCTAAGAATTTCCGATGTCTTAATGGCGGTTTCATTCGCCAGCGCGGTGTCTGACCTCTTTAATTTCATGGATAACGTTAAATTGAAAGGCGCGCACCGATCGGTAATTTTTCGAGAAACATTTATTCGCGCGTCATTTTCGAATGCCATGTTAGCAGCCAATTGCTCACAGATAGCGTTCAAGTACACGCTTTAACATTCGAGGAAGTTCTCTGCCCATCATCCACATTTCTTTATCTGGAGCTTGCATCTCTCGCATCATCGGGTGTTCAAACGTAAACTCAACCAATTCGTTAAATGCGCTAACAGATTTTTGTTTTTCTTCTAATGAACAATCAGTACGAAGCGTTCTTGCCACATCTAGTCCTGCATCATACAACCATGGAAAATCTGTACGAAATTGGCTAATTACAATTTGAAAACCAGAAAGGTTCTTCTCGAAATGTGGCAATCCATGAAGAAGTTCGTCGAAGAACATTTGATGTATACTTCGGTTACGCTTTGTGCGACGTGGCTCGGCATCAAACTCTATTCGTTTTCCGATTTTCTCTAACATTAACTTAATGGACTCGACTTCCTTGACAAATTCGCCATCAGGATTCCTTAATAATTTTTGATTATTTCGCGTTAGATCTAGTATTTCTTCAAGAATATCGCTCGAAGATTCAATAGGCTCTTCTTCGTTTGCTAATGGAACTAATGGTGGGTTTTGAAGCAGTTCATTCAACTGCATTTCGAGGGTCGGATACCAGACTTGAAATGCCTTTTCTAGGCGTTCATCCGTAAGAACTTCTGCACCACAGGCTCTGTTGAGTGAAGAAACAAGCTTTTTTAGGTCTTCTTTCTCAAATATTGTGGATTGAAATTGTAAAATTGGACCGCTAACCTCTGAGCGTTTGATATCAAATAAAAATGGACTAACTGCCGCTTTTTCCATTGTCTTTGACAAGGCACCCGCTTCAAACGTAAGCCAAGGAGCGTGTACGTTTTCTTTCGTTACACAAAGGATGCCAAAGGTTGAATTGTCTAACTCTTTTGCAATATCCGTACTCCACCTAGCACCTTTGTCAATATCTTCTGAAGATACATAGGGAATAATTGATTGGATTACCGATGGTAACCAATCTCGAAAAATTATTGCGGTTTTATGACTTAATTCACCAGACCAACTCAGAAAAACTTTCATGTATCAATGCCCTTTATTTTGGCTGCTAACGAATAGCATTTATCCGCCGCACCGGAACGCAAAAATAAGATCCGAGCACTGCTCGCGGCGGATAAACCTTGTTGGACTGAACCGACTATGTGTCCGTGGTATTAGGGGATTGTATGGTAGAAGCTAGTGGCAATGCTAGTGATTTAATAAACTTATCTGCCAGAGCGATCCGCCTTATCCGATTTTCTTGCATACTAGGTTCGATTGCCGCACGAAGAACTGGAAAAAGGCATGGTGACTTATTTTGCTGCACGCAAGAATGCGAATTTAAGCTCGCAAATTCGATTCCGATTGCCAATTTAAAAACTAGGTAATACACTGCGTTCACTTATTCTGCTTTGGAGAAATCGCATGACGAAAAAATGGATGGCTGCTGTTTTTTGTTTGTTGTTGACACAGTTATTGACTCAGTCTGCTCAGACTGTTTACGCTGCGAGCCAATTTCCTAGTGCGAAAGTTCCTGATCAACTTAAGTCTTGGATTCCTTGGGTTTTGGATGGTGCGCCGAATTTAGCTTGCCCGCATCGCTTTAGTGATGTGGAACAGCGAACTTGTGCTTGGGCTGGGGTGTTGGAGTTGAAAGCCGGTACTAAGGGTGGCGATTTTGCGCAAGCTTGGCAGGTGTATGGCGATGATACTTGGATTACTTTGCCTGGCGATGTGCAGCATTGGCCGGTTGATGTGCTGGTCGATGGTAAGGCTGTGGCGGTGATTAGTCGCAATGATCAGCCGGTGATTCAATTGGCCGCTGGTAGTTATCGTGTCACTGGACATTTTGTATGGAATGGATTGCCGGAGTCTTTGGGATTGGCGGGACAAGCGGGTCTGCTGCGCTTGGAACTGAATGGACAATTGTTGAGTAATCCTGTGCGTGATGAGGAAAATCGTCTATGGTTGCAACGCAAAGTCGAAACCAAACAAGAAAATCAAGTGCAGGTAAGGGTGGCACGTAAATTGAGTGATGGTGTGCCGCTTTTGATGGAGACGCGCTTTCATTTGGAAGTGTCGGGAGCGAGTCGTGAGATGAAATTGGGAAGGGCTTTGCTGCCAGAGTTTATCGCGCAGTCTATCAATTCGCCTCTGCCTACTTGCTTAACTGCTGAAGGGGATTTGGTGTTGCAAGCACGGGCGGGCTCTTGGGATATTAGTCTGATCGCACGCCATCCAACATTGGTGACTCGTTTGCTGCTACCACCTAGTCAAGAGTTGTTGGCGGAAGACGAAGTTTGGGTGTTTGAAGCGATGCCTTTGCTGCGTACCAGTTCAGTAGAAGGCGCGACAGCGATTGATCCTAGTCAGGCGTTTTTACCACCAGAATGGCGTACCTTGCCTGCCT
>JAIELM010000104.1 GCA_019752975.1 Undibacterium sp.
AATTTATGAAAAACCGAGCACAGGCTCTAGCTAAATCCGTTCTACCTGCACTAGGACGTCGTAAAAAGTTGGGCCATGGCCCATATCGGTGAGTTTTTGACTGGTCACTTCATTGGCATTTTTATGATCGCTAGCGAGTTTTTTCCACCATACTGAAAGACCTACCACCAAGCCCACGCGTGCTTTATCGGTGACTCTGGCTTTGGCGACAAAACTTCCACGGTCATTAAAAATCCTAAGCATCTCACCGCTCACAATGGAGCGCGCGGCAGCGTCTTGGGGATGGATGTCGAGGTGCGGTTCGCCCTCAGTATCTCGCAAACTCTTGACGTTCACAAAAGTAGAATTAAGAAAATTGCGCGCCGGCGGTGAGATCATTGCCAGCGGATATTGAGCAGCGAGCGTAGGGTTACTAGCGACCGATTCGTAAGGCGCAATATAACTAGGCAAAGGTGGCAAACCATCTTCCAACATTTGCTGACTATAAAATTCACATTTTCCTGAAGGGGTAGTAAATCCTCCTTGCGCATGCACCGCATCTGGCATGCGTAATTTTGACCACCCTTGCGTTTTGAGTTCTGACCAATTGGTGTGCTGTGCGATGGGGTGAGTAAAATCAAACGCTTGTGCGGCGATTTCCTCGTCGCTTTCGCTAAAACAATCCTCTACATAGCCCATGGCTTTAGCCAACAGGCGAAACACTTCCGTATTGGATTTCGCTTCGCCTAAGGGCGCTATCGCCTGATTGTTCGCCATCATATAGCGATGTCCATACGAAGCATGAACGTCTACATGTTCTAACTGGGTAGTGGCAGGTAAAAGCAAATCAGCATAGTCGGCGGTATCGGTTTGAAAATGCTCTAATACCACGGTAAATAAATCTTCCCGCGCAAAACCCTGAGCCACCACCTGAGACTCTGGTGCAATAGCCACGGGATTAGAGTTATAGACAATCAGCGCCTCAATTCTTGGGCCAAATTCATCTGAACTTTCACGTAGCAAGGTGTCGCCAATATTACTCATATTGATGGTACGTTGTGCTTGTTCTTGCGGAAAAAGATCTGGTCTCTCGATCGCAACAGAATTTTTGGCAAAACTGCCCGAAGACGAGAGCAATACCCCGCCCGCAGCATGGCGCCAAGCTCCCACCAAGGCGGGTAGACAAGCGATATTTCGCACTGCCATACCGCCACCACGCACCCGCTGCAAACCATAATTCATGCGTATCATACTGGCCTCACCGCGCTGCGCACCTTGCCCATATTCGCGTGCCAAACCTAGCACTTCTTCAGGAGTAATTCCACACACATGCGCCACTCGCTCTGGTGGCCATTCCTGCACTGCGATTTTAAGTTGCTCAAAGCCGAGTGTGTATCGCTCGATATAGTCGTGATCAAGTAGGTCTTCATTGATCAAGACATGCATCATTCCCAATACCAAAGCCGCATCGGTGCCAGGTAAAAGCGCAATATGCTGATGGCATTTCTCAGCACTCAAAGAACGATAGGGATCAATCGCAATAATCTTTGCACCCTGACGTTTTGCTTCCTGAACACGAGTCCAAAAATGAAGACTGGAGGCGATAGGATTGCCTCCCCAAATAATAATCAAACGGGCATTTTGAGTTTGCTCTACATCGGTTCCGAGACGCTTGCCTAGGGTGTATTGATATGCTTTAGTACCGGCCGCAGCGCAGATAGTTCTATCTAAAAACGAGGCGCCTATTTTATTCAAAAAACGCGCCGCCATGCTCTCTCCCTGCACTTGTCCCATAGTGCCAGCATAACTGTAGGGGAGAATCGCCAAGGGATTTGAGATGGCCTTCAACTTGGCCGTGATGGTGGCGATTGCCTCATCCCAGCTAATCCGTTCAAAACGTCCTTCGCCTTTTTTTCCCACGCGTTTTTGCGGATAAAGCAAGCGATCCGGATGATAAGTGCGCTCGGTATATCGCGCCACCTTAGTGCACAATACCCCGCCAGTAGGAGGATGATCTGGATCACCCTTAACAGCAATTGCCACGCCATCTTGAACCGTGACGAGCATGGCACAAGTATCAGGACAATCGTGTGGGCAAACGGCACGGACTAGGGTGGTGCTCATGTTCTTCCTCTTCTCAATTAAATGATCAAAAAATATTTCATGCCGATAGACTCACAAGCTGTACCTCAATTGGCTTTTCATCACCTAAAGGAACCAACTGACGAAAACATAAACTTGGTTTCAATGCTGAATTATTTTCCCAGCAAAGTGCCAGCAAATAATCCGAAGACACCCGCTGTAATTTGAAATCCCAATGCGCTATTGTATCCTCCAGAATAGGCGCACGCTGAAAGTCAATATGTCCACTTTTTGTTAAGTTAAAACTAAATTGACTCAAGGGAATCGACAAGCCCATACCCCGCGCCTTAATGTAGGATTCCTTCAAAGTCCAATAATGAAAGAAAGCCTCATGCTGCATTTCAGGTGCTAATTGTCCTAAATCGGCACTCTCACGGGTTGAGAAAAAGTGATGCCCGGCATCGATCGCCGCTTTACGCTGGACGGTATTTTCGGTATCAATGCCGATGGCACGCCCAGTACTCACCGCGAGGCAGATCATATTGGCGGTGTGCGAAATATTAAAGACAATTTTTCGTGCAATCGCATCCTCATTGACGATCAAAGGCATGCCATAAGCATTCTTATCAAACACCCAGTCGTTGGGCGACACTGCAGCATAACGCGACAACACCGTTCTCGTTAAAGCCCGCGTGAGCAAGAACCGATGCCTATCTTTTTCAAAATAAAATCGTTGGTGCCGTCGATGCTCATCCGGCGACATCAGCAACGCGTACTGCGCCAGCAATGCCGGATCATGTATCTGGTCGTATAAGACGCACCAGATATCTATTTGCTGTGGATTAAGTTCTAAAGTCATGCAAAAACATCGTGTCGTAGATCGAGGCTTACTTCTGCGTAGTAGCCAGATTACTCAAGGATAGAAGTGGTGATAGCAATGAGCTCGACCGCCTAACTCAGCAGCCCGGTAAAACTCGGACATTAACATCACTCGCCCTAACGTCAATTGCACTTATGTCGGTCGTACAAAACTCGAGTCCACTCCCGATTCAAGACGATTCCAACAAGTTTGTCGGCGCCAACGTGACCGTGAGTGGTTGGGGCCGGACTTCAGCCAAGTCGGAGACCTC
>JAIELM010000243.1 GCA_019752975.1 Undibacterium sp.
GAGCCGAAGGCAGTACTTTAGTACCTTAGTTTAGCAAACGGCGATAGCAACAACGCCAGCGTCTGTTTTGCGTAAGTTCTAATAATCCTTCAACATCTTTGTAGGGGCACCTCTTGCGGGTGCCCTTCTTGTCATTTCAGAAGCCATACCATGAAATTAAAATTCCCTCTTACGCTGCTCCTTTGCAGCTTATTCATAACCAGTTTCACTTCTCTAGCGCAGGCCGACAGTAGTATCCCCGTCGCTGATTTTTTTAAAAAACCTAACTATCGCGGCAGACCAGTTTTATCGCCTGATGGACAAAACATGGCGGTGCTCACACCTAAAGGAGGACACTTTGTTTTAAGCATCATCAACCTCGACACACGCACCCCAAAAGTGGTTGCCTCGGATGCGAACTTTGATATTGTGAATCCGATTTGGATTAACAACCAACGTCTACTTTTTAGCGTAGCACGTAGTGGTGACGTGACTCAATTTGAAAACGACGGCGGTGGACTTTTTGCGGTCAACAAAGATGGCTCACATTTTCGCACCCTAGTCGTGACGATGAAAGACGCCATCGCAGGAAAACCCTTTAAACCCTATGCGTTTATCTCATCAGTCGGAGGAGATAGTGACGATATTATTGCCATCAATAATGAACGCGGACGCGATGTCGAATTAGGTGCAAGCGATTTATACAAACTCGACACCATGAACGGTAGAGCAAATTTACTCACCTTTAAAAACCCAGGTAAAGTCAACTCTTGGTTACTTGATCATCATAATACGATCCGCATCGCTAATAGCATGGCATTAGATGCCAATAAACGTGTACAACAAACTGTTTATTACCGGGCTAATGAAAATGAAGAATGGAAAGCGATTTACTCAGCCTATCTAGATGAAGGCAAAGAAATGACGCCAGTGAGTTTTGATTTTGACGACAAGACCTTATTCGTTTCTGGACGTTTTAATGGTCGCGATGCCAAGGCAATTCATGTCTGGGATTTCAGCAAACAAGCCGCAGGCGAGATCATCGCCGACGCACCCAATGTCGACGTAGGGCAGCTCATTCAAGACTCCTCACAACAAAAAACCATAGGTGCGGTAGTCGATGGCATGAAGCCGGAGATCATTTTTTTTCACGAACAATATGCGCAAATACAAGCCAATCTCAAGGCGAGTTTTCCAAACCAAGAGGTGTATTTTCAACTAAGAGGAAAGCGCGCCGTAGTCACGACCACAGGTGTGAATAATTTAGGTACCGTCTATTTTTTTGACACCGAGAAAAAAACTTTAGAACTTATTTATACCAATAAGCCAGAACTAGACGGTAAAAAACTCTCAGAGCAAAGCACAATCAATTACACCGCAAGAGATGGCTTAAATATCCCAGCCTACTTAACCCTACCCGAAGGTCGAACCGCAAAAAACCTCCCGCTCATTGCCTATATCCACGGCGGCCCACACGCGCGCGATGTATTCGGTTTTGACCCTATCACGCAGATGTTCGCTTCACGCGGTTACGCGGTTTTTCAACCCCAATTTCGCATGTCTACGGGCTTTGGTTGGAAACATCACACAGCCGGTTGGAAGCAATGGGGACTTGCCATGCAAGACGATATTACTGATGGTATCGCCGAGTTGGTCAAACAAGGCATCGTCGATAAAAACCGCATTTGCATCGTAGGCGGCAGCTACGGTGGTTACGCCACCATGTATGGCTTAATTAAAGACCCGGATCTGTATAAATGCGGCGTCAATAGCTTTGGCGTTACCGACGTGAAGATGCTCTTTAGCCTCAGTTGGACTGACGTGCGCGGTGCGTACTTCGACAATATCGGCACACTCATGCACGGCAATCCTAAAACCGACGAAGCCTATTTTCATACCGCTTCAGCGATTGAAAATGCCGAAAAAATCAAAGCCCCCGTACTCATGATTTACGGTAGCGACGATGTGCGCGTTCCCTTAATTCACGGCGAAAAAATGCGCGACAAACTACGCTCATTAGGCAAGCCCGTGGACTGGATGGTGATGGTCGGTGAAGGCCACGGCTGGGCCAAAGAGAGCAATCAAATTCTCTGGGGCGAGACCATGCTGAAATTTGTCGATAAACATATCGGTGAAGGTGCGGCCACAAAATCCACTGCTCACTAAGCCAATGTGTACTCAAAAAACGATCAGAAAAAAATCTGGTCGTTTTTTGCTTTGGCCTAATTGATGTTATTTGTCAAAAAATTTTCTGTTTGTAAAATAAACTCTTTGCTAAATGATTCAAGCTCGGCATGAGCTATGGGTTTATCTTTATCGCCGCGAAAATTTTTGGATTTTTCGTATAGGACTAGTGAGCTATTGCTATCGATCAAGCTTAAAGAGACTTTAAGGAATTGATTTTCCTGACTGATTTGACTTTCGATCATCCACTTTGTGCCAAAACGATGGGATATCGTGCCTATATCCGCCAAAGTTCGATTTTTCATTAGACCTTGGGATAGATAGCGTAGATGCTTACTAGCGAGAATTTGCTGTTGAAGATGATGATCAATCTCGCTCCCGATAGATTGAACATCTGCGTTACTGATTTGACTAGGAAGCAATCCGATACCAATATACTGAGTTTGCGCTGTGGTACGCGCTATCCAAATGGCAACATACGTCATAATAAGCAATATCACCAAACTCACCAAACTCAACGTCACCCATTTTGCCATCGATGTCCAGGAAAAATGCTGAATCCTGATGGGCACTAGCTCTTCTGATTTTTCTGATGTTTTGCTTGCTAAGTTTTGGGCGGCATCACTCGCAACTTTTGATGCAAATGGCGTTGCCGCGATATCCTCAATTTTTGCAGGGACATTCTCATCAGTGTCAAAATCCGCTGCTTGCGGTAGCTTATCCGCCCTTACTTCTTGTATCACTTGCACCTCAGGTAGCCAACGATAACCGCGTTTGGGTAAGGTTTGAATCAATGGCGCATGGGTTTGATGGTGCCCAAGCAGGGCGCGTAAATCAGAAATGCAACGGGTGAGGGTGTCGTCACTAACAATTTGATTTTTCCATACTTGTTCAAAAAGTTGATTTCGGCTCACCACCTGACCTTGCTGATTAAGCAGAACGACTAACACTTGCATATTAATGGGCCCAAGTCGAATGTCTTCCAGTTGCCGCTGAACTTGTCCGGAACTTGGGAAAACCCGCAAAT
>JAIELM010000167.1 GCA_019752975.1 Undibacterium sp.
GGCCGCGAGACCGAGGGCTCCGCGCATCGAGCCGTCAGCCGCGCCGCGCATCTGCCGGCGTCCTGACGCACCACCGCTCAGAGTCGGTCGAAACGCAGCACGCGGACGACCAACCTTGGTGAGCATTTCAACCGCTATTTTCGTCTCGAGAACCGATTCACGAAGCCAACCTGGGGTCACCCCTTTCCAATATGCATCCTTAATATAATCGCCAAGAGAATCCACTAGTGACCACGTAGCATCACAAAACGGTGCAAGCACTAAAATCAGTATTACATCTGCCTCCAATGTTATATCTGTAAGAATTAATCTGAGAAACTCTTCACGCTTTTTTGTATCAGCTATCGCACCAACAATACCGCTGATCAGTCCTTTCGATGTACGAAAAGTAGCATCGTTAGATGACCTTTCACGTACCGCCATTGAGACGAATCCTAACAATTCGTCTTCTTGCAATACACCTTCTGCCGAAAGAGTACCAATAATCCATGAAGTATTCCCACGATGAGCGAGCTCAAATAACCCACTAATGCCACGAGTCCTATGAATATCCATCAGTGCGTGCAATCTCTGCTCCCGGATTCGTCGTTCGCGAGCCTCAAAATCGATATTCTCAATATCTTCGAGCTCATCCGCCGATTCTTCTATCCAAGTATCACGAAACAACCAAGCATATTTATCCAACAGATCAAGTGGTTCCAGCATTGTGTAAATCCCCTTGGCAGCAATTGCCGCTCGCGCCATGTCTTTATTTTTTCTGGAATGCATAACCGCACGGCGCGAAAGGGTGGAGACCCTCACCTTTTCACGTAGCACTATTTTGTCAGCATCATTCGCCAACCTTGCCCATTCTGCAATCAATTTCCAAATCTGATCTTGATCAGATTCAGTGAGATACTGCAGACGATCAATAAGATCACAGAGCATTGAAAGTGAATATGTCTCTCGGCTCAACGCCATTTTTACCATTTCATTTACAAAGGATACCGCTTGCTGCCTAGACGTATAAGGTTCACCAAAGCCATAACCATCAGATCGCCAGAGAGGTTTATGACTGTAGTCTCCCGTTTGAAATGAATTACCAAATTGGCTTATACACAGCGCCCAAGCTACATCAGGAAATTTTTCAAAAAGCAAATTCATGAGTTCCAAGCGATCTTCAAGGCTCGCCGCAGTTTGTGGCATCCAAGAACGAAAAATAGCTTCAAGTGAGCGCGCTGGCTTATTCATCCAATTGTCATTAATTTCAATTTGCGCAAGCCGCGCTAAAATCATCGTGGTGCGAGGCAACGTTATTGGATTCCAAGACAGTCCTTCAAGCGCCCACAGTAACCCAGTACGAGCTGGGCTACTACCAAATACACCTGCACTTACAGGACGCAACAAACCAAAAACAGCTGGATTTTCACTTTTTAGATCACGCTCGATAATGCTTAAGAATTCTTGTGGTGCGGCTTCAGCATAAAGAGGTAAGTCATGGTCATTCGCTTCAAGAATACGCGTACTAAGTGGTGTTGGAAGTAGTTCACGTACTACTAAAAGGGCTTCGAATTCGGTGTCAAGACCTAATCGTTCCTTGAAAAGACTTCTTCCATGGACTGCCAGCAAAACTAGAGTTTCCGAGATACCGCGACGGAACGCTGCGGAAAATTCTCTAGTCTTGCCGTGGATGGACGCCGCCCAACGCTGATCTTCAGCAAGATCTAAAGATGGATCATCTTCACCTAAAACCAACTTTGCAACTTCAAAAAAACGCTTAAGCTCGTTGAGCGTGACATACCTACCAATTACATAAAGAAGATCAATTTTCGATACGACTCCACGATACATACCAATTGACCAAAGAGGGGCATCGTTCAATTGGATTAAGCGTTGACATTGTTTTTCAAGCTCCTCAAAGCTGCAATCACCAGCAAGTAGCGACAATCCAGCATTGTCTGTCTCGTTCTGCGTATGCCATGAACCTACAAGCATAAATGGAATTAAGCACTCAAAGGATTGCTGCTGCGCTGCCCAAGGTGGCATCCTAACTGCTTCAACAGTTGCTAGTCGTCGACGCAATACGGTTAGCGAACGTCCCGATTCATTTGCAAGACATGAGATTTCATCTCGGTTCTTGCCTATGCTTTTCAACGCTGCGGCGAACGTTTCATACCCAATAGGTTCAAGCACGATGTCTGGTTCTGCATTAATCGAATTTCTCGGATAGACAACTATGGAATGCATCGATTTCGTGAACGGAGCCAGCTCTATTTCAACTTCTCGTGAGTGTACGACCGGAATAAATAAAGTTGCCCCCTCAGCTAAACTCGGAAGTATGCCTGTCTTGTCAAATACAAGAACACGATATCTGAATAACTCTAAATCTTCCCCTCCATTGGGACTAAAGCATTGCGCAACAAACGCCAGTGCCTCTTCTGTAGAATCGGCCGCTATGATAATCGGTCTTTCTGGCGATTTCAAAAGACATGCACTAATCTTTCGCTTGGCTTCTTTAATCGCAGAACTGAAAAGAGATTCTGGCAATGGCGTCGCAGCGACGTTTGCCCAATCGTTCCAACACTCGTCCAGTGAACGCACACTTTGGGATGGAATTCTAGTCTCATTAGCAAACCATGCTTGAGCAGGAAGCGACTGGTCAAGCCACTGTTCCAAGTCACTAGAGTCATAAGCACGAACATCTTTCCATAGCCCTTTTACATTCTGTTCGGTAGCCCACGTATTCTTACCTGCCCAACGACGGGGAGTAACAAAAACGAAGGTCGTCCCGGAGCGCTCGTTCGATTTCAAAGCTGCGACGCTCTTCTTGAAGTCTTTACCTGCTTTGCTCTTAGGGTCTTCGTTGACGCCGAACTCCCAGCCAGAAGTCCCCGCCGGAATCCATGGCGTACCTTCCTTCGCCTCAACAAATCCATCCCATCCATGGCGTTCTGCATCATCATTGCCCGGGAAATCCACCTTTAGCAAACCACTACCTGTTGAATGCACGAGCCATCTTAAAAGAACCGCAAATCGACTTCTCGCAGAAATATTGTGATCAGCCCAGTTCTCAATATCGTTTGCTTTAATTGACAAGAAAGGCGGAATGTAGACCTTGGCGTTCACTGGAGCGCCTTTTTGATTGGCCTTGAAAGCATCATATTGTGTCTGCATCTCAAGTAAATCCTTTCGTGGAAAACCAAATGCCTTC
>JAIELM010000018.1 GCA_019752975.1 Undibacterium sp.
TTATTGTCTGCCGGGCGCGACAAAGCTTCTAGCTTAAACACATTTACTGCCTGGGTCAGTTCCTGGGCCTGATCTTGTAAGCTCTCAGTGGCAGCAGCTGCTTCTTCAACCAATGCCGCATTTTGCTGCGTCATTTCATCCATGTGATTAATCGCTTGATTGACTTGTTCTATTCCTGCACTTTGCTCCTGGCTGGCAGAAGTGATTTCGGCCATAATATCGGCAACATGGCGCACGGACTCAACAATCTCACTCATAGTCTGGCCAGCTTCATCGACTAATTTACTACCAAAGTCGACTTTTTCGACCGAACTACTGATCAACTCTTTAATCTCTTTAGCCGCGCTTGCACTACGTTGCGCCAAATTGCGCACTTCTGTGGCAACCACCGCAAAACCCCGTCCCTGTTCACCCGCGCGAGCCGCTTCCACAGCAGCATTTAGCGCCAAAATATTGGTCTGAAAAGCGATTCCATCAATGACGCCAATGATATCTACAATTTTTCGCGAGCTGTCTTTGATAGAGCCCATGGTGCTAACCACATGACCAACTACTTCACCACCTTTAACAGCAACTGCACTTGCGGAAATGACCAATTGATTTGCTTGCCTTGCGTTGTCCGCATTTTGCTTCACGGTTGAGGTAAGTTCCTCCATTGACGATGCAGTTTCTTCTAGTGATCCCGCTTGTGATTCAGTTCTCGCCGAGAGGTCAGCATTGCCAGAAGCAATTTCCCCTGCCCCTGTGGAGATTGACGCAGCAACCCGATGAACTTGGCCTATTGTCATCACCAGACTGGTATTCATGTCCACCAGTGCACTTAATAATTGACCCGTTTCATCGCGTGAATTGACCTGAATCCGATTCGTTAAATCACCTTCAGCTACTAGGCGTGCAGCGGCGACCGCTTCACCGAGTGGCACCGTAATGGACTTCGTAATCAGCACCGCAAACACAATGCAGGCGATCAGCGCAATCGCGCCTAAACTAATAATGAGGGTGCGAGAAAATGCAATATCGGCGGTGATATTGGCGCCGTTTTGATCCATCTCTTTGGTCTCTTGTGTGGTAATAAGGCTTAAGTGCGCGAGCGAACTTTCCAAGGCCGGAAAGGTTTTATCGCTCATCATTTTCATTGCTTCATCGCGTTGATCTAACTCGATTAAATCCGCAACTTCGCCAAAGGAAGTTGCAAATACCGCTCCACTTGTTTTGAGTTTTTCAAATGCCTCGCTATTGCTGGTATTCGCGCTGAATTTACTAAGTTTATTGACCCATTCCGTCAGGTTTTTTTTGTTGGTATCAATTTTGACGTATTGCTTGGCACGCGCGCTGGCGTCAGACATGATAAACAATTCTAAGGTCTTGGTCGCATTGTCACGCATGGCCGCATTGATTTTAAATGTGAGTTCAGAACTGGGCCAATTTTCCATAACAATCTGTCGATTGGCAGTACCAATCGAAGTCAATCTGAGCGCGCTGATCGCAATGAGAATGATCAAAACCAACATTAAAGAACCAAACGCAAAAGCGAGCCGTGTGCCAATTTTAAAATGATTGAAATTCATGGTGGTTCCTGCGGTAAAGTTCGAATGGGACAACGCATTTTATCGCCACTCATCAAACCGAAATGGGACTAACAATGCAAGTGAGAAGTGCGCCATACTCTACATCAAATTTCCCACATGAAGCGCTGAGCCTGTGCTTCTTTAGGGAACTAATTTGCCAATCCATTCTAGACTAGGCAGTTTTGTTTAGCAACGTGCTTTACAGAATTCATTTGGTTTGTCTTCATATCTGTCTCAAAGTGAAAACCCTGGTACAAGTAAGGTCTTTTGTTGCTTTTAATTTTTTTTGAGCAATATCGCTTCCTGAAAATTTAAAAAATACCTATACTGCACTTGAACATCGCGAATCATCGTCACAGTAATTTCTCTAAAATTAAAAAAGTAGCTAACGCTAATAATTCCTTTATGCAGCAAATTTGTCGAGGCAAATCCTATGTTGAATGTGACGATTAAATTAAGGTTAGTATTGGCCATGTTGACAATGGCACTGATGCTTATAATTGGTGGTGTGATAGGTGCTTTTGGGGTTCGAGCCAGCAATGAGGTTATCGCGGAACTTCAATCAAATCAAATTCCCTCACTCGACTCTTTGAGTAGCGCACGCGTGAATTTATTGCGCGCTCGAACTTTATTGGATCGCGCGATCTCACACGCTGAATTAGATGGGCAAGCCGAAACTTTGCAACGTATCGCCGAATACATCCAAAAGTCCGACGCTTCTTGGAAACAGTACTTGGCTCTGCCCATGGATCCTGGTGAAGAGAGAAAATTATCCAATGAAGTAGAAATACTACGAGTTAAGTATTTAAACGAAGGATTTAACCCTAGCTATGCGGCCATCAAGGCTGGGAACAAGGCAGAAGCAGATAGGATTAATACCGATGTCATCCCCAAACTCGATGCCGCGTATTCCGATACGATGATTAAATTGGATCAACTACAGTTTAGCTCTGCCGAAACCTTATTAAAGGAAAGTAAGGAGAGATACACGACCTTCGTGTGGATCGATATCATCGGAATCGGACTGGGTTTAATAGCAGTTGGTATTTCTACGTATTTTTTGATCGGCGCCATTTCCAATCCATTAGCATTTCTCTTGCTACAGTTCGAAGCTATCGGCAACGGCGATCTATCTAAACAAATAAAAGCAAAATCAAGCGATGAAATGGGAATGCTCCTAACTGGTCTTGAAAACATGCGACAGAATTTGATACAAACTGTCATGGTCGTACGACAAGGTAGCGCGTCCATTGCGGTATCCGCGGGCGAAATTGCCACCGGCAATATGGATCTGTCGTCACGCACCGAAAATCAAGCTGCAAGCCTAGAAGAAACTGCGTCCTCTATGGAAGAGTTAACTTCAACAGTGCAGCAAAATGCAGACAACGCACGCCAAGCGAATACGCTGGCATTAGCAGCCTCGGGTGTCGCTAGCAAAGGCGGTCAAGTCGTCGGCAATGTGGTCGACACCATGGACTCGATCAAAAATAGCTCCAAAAAAATTGTGGATATTATTGGTGTTATTGATGGCATCGCATTTCAAACAAACATCTTGGCACTCAACGCCGCAGTAGAAGCAGCACGAGCAGGTGAACAAGGGCGCGGCTTTGCTGTCGTC
>JAIELM010000100.1 GCA_019752975.1 Undibacterium sp.
GGATGCCACAACTAGCCGCTGGTATACAATACAAACGTGATGAACGCGTAAATGGACTGGGTGCACTAGGCGTGACCAACGTCAAACAACTGGGTGCTAAAAACGATCATGGTATCGATTACTATTTATCAGCAACCAAAATTTATCTAGATCAAAGCGTTTTACTCAATGGCACGGTACGACTAACCAAAGCCAATCAAATGGGCTTACTCGGATTTGGTGGAGATAAAAAGGATAAATATCAGGCTCAGTTCGAAGGCTCTGCTGCTTACCTCATCAATCGTAAGCTGGTAGTTGGAGTCGAATACCGAATGAAACCAGAAAATCTTGGGATAGATAAAGAAAAAGACTACGCCGACATTTTTGTCGCCTATTTTCCCAGTAAGAATTTCTCAGTAACCGCTGCTTATGTCGACTTAGGCGACATTACCATTTTCAATCCCAAAAAACAGCGTGGCTGGTATCTCTCACTGCAGGCAGGTTTCTAATTACAGCCTTACTGAAATCCACCGAACTATTTATCTCTCTCAACGCAAGCACATCAGGAAAACCATCATGACCACGTCCACATTTTTTCGTAAAACCAGCCTCGCCTTCCTACTTTGTATCTCATCAGGATTGTCCGCGCAAGCACAAATGCCAAGCACCAATGACAGTCTATATCAAGGACTGGGCAATAAAGAAGGGGTAGCAAAAATCGTCAACGAATTTGTCATCCAACTCTTGGCCGATCAGCGCATCGCACAACACTTTAGCAAAATGAACAAAGAGCAGTTCTCCCAAGCCATGAATGATTTTATTTGTGAATTAGCAGGCGGTTC
The DNA here is from genome assembly GCA_019752975.1 of Undibacterium sp. GTDB lineage: Bacteria > Pseudomonadota > Gammaproteobacteria > Burkholderiales > Burkholderiaceae_D > Undibacterium. Next base: position 822 of record JAIELM010000100.1, read on the forward strand.
ATGCCAATATCAAGGCAAGGATATGTACGAGGCTCATCAAGGCATGGGGATTAGCAATGCCCAATTTAACGCGGTTGCTGAAGACTTACAAATCGCCATGGAAAAAAACCATGTCCCCTCTTCTGTCGCCAATAAGCTAATCGCCAAACTCGCTCCCATGCAACGCCCTATCGTGAGCAAGTGATCGCTTAATCCGAGATTTTCCATTAGGATTTGTGATGAGGACGGATGCACTTTTCGAGACAGTTTTGCTGCGAATGAGGCGCCAATAGCGAGCTATTGGCAACCAAGCGCACCGCAGCTGCGTCTAATGGAAAACCCGGATTAAATCTCCACTTGTGCACCCACTTCGATCACACGATTACTAGGAATTTGGTAAAAATCAGCAGCATCGCGCGCATTTCTTGACATCGTCACGAACAAGGCCTCACGCCACCCTGCCATGCCACTACCTGGACTGGAAATGATGGTTTGGCGTGAAATAAAGTACGAGGTTTCCAGCGCCTCAAAATGCAAGCCCAAAGGCGCACAAAGGGCTAAGGCATTTGGAATATCAGGCTCATTTTTAAAGCCGTAAAAAACATCAATCTGAAAGCAATTATTGTGTAAATCACGGATTTTAATACGCTGTGAATCAGGTACCCAAGGTATTTCCTGATTGTGTAAAGTGATGAAAATGACCCGTTCATGAAGGATTTTATTGTGTGATAGGTTGTGCAATAAAGCGTGCGGCACACCTTCAGCCTCACCGCGTAAAAATATCGCTGTACCGGCAACACGATGGGGAGTTGCAAAGAATAGCGACTCTAAAAATTCTTCTAACGGTATGGCATGTTTCTTCAAATTTGAGAACACCAAGGAGCGCCCACGCTTCCAAGTGATCATCAAGGTAAAAATAAACAATCCTAGCGCCAGCGGGAAATAGCCTCCCTGAAAAAATTTCATCGCATTTGAAGAAAACAGCAAGACGTCAATCAACAAGAAAAAACCTGTCGATGCAACACATAGCCACAAATTATATTTCCACATATAACGGATCACAAAGAAGGTCAATAATGAGGTAACCAACATTGTGCCAGTGACCGCAATACCGTAAGCAGAGGCGAGATTTTCCGCCGAGCCAAAATGAATCACCGCAGCAACGACAGCGATCAACTGTATCCAATTAATTGCCGGAATATAGATTTGACCGATTTCCTTCGCTGAGGTATGAATGATCTGCATTCTAGGCAAAAACCCTAAAGAAATCGCCTGCTTAGTCATCGAAAATGTGCCCGAAATAGTCGCCTGCGACGCTACCACCGCTGCCACAGCAGACAAGCCGACCAAAGGATAGACGCTCCAAGCACCCAATTGCTGATAGAAGGGGTTACTGACCGCACTAGGCGAAGTAATCAGTAAAGCGCCCTGCCCCAAATAATTTAAACCGAGTGCGGGAAACACTACAAAGAACCACGCGAAGCGTATCGGTTGACTACCAAAATGTCCCATATCCGCGTACAAGGCTTCCGCTCCAGTGAAGGCTAACACGATAGCCCCCAACGCAAAAAAAGCCCCCATCTTATGCGCTATTAAAAACCCTAAGGCATGTAAAGGACTGAGCGCACCCAGGATACTAGGTAGCTTGACGATATTATGAATACCCATTATTGCGAGGGCGGCAAACCACAGCACCATCACCGGACCAAACCACTGACCTATGCCAGCCGTGCCCAGCCGTTGAACCGAATACAGCCCAACCAAGACCAGCACGGTAATCGGTACAACAAATTCTTTTAAATTTGGCGCAGCGACTTCTAAGCCCTCAATCGCCGACAATACCGTCTGCGCTGGCGTAATCACACCATCGCCATAAAACAGTGCAGCACCAAACAGACCCAAGACCAGCAACGGAAAATACGGTTTCGATTGTTTCCCTACCGATTCTAAAGCCAGTGCGGTCAGCGCCATGATTCCACCCTCACCACGATTTGACGCACGCAATATTAAAGTAACGTACTTCACCGCGACGATCACAAATAAGCCCCACAAAATAAGCGAAACCACGCCAAAGATATTCGCCTCTGTGAGTTCCAATCCATATTCTTTGGAAAAAACCACCATCATTGCATAAAGTGGGCTGGTGCCGATATCGCCATAAACAATGCCGAGTGCAGCGAGCGTCAGGGCTGACAAGCTGCTTTTTGTGTGTTCGCTAGACAATTTTCTTCCTTGTTGTTATTGGTGCACTGCACAATAGACGAGAATAAAGGAAAATTCAAGGAGATTTTTTAACCGAGAATTTCCATTAGGGTTTGAGATGATGGCGGATGAGTTTGCGAGGCAGTTTTGTGTGATTTTATTTTG